>JAUIKV010000212.1 GCA_030430615.1 Bacteroidia bacterium | reverse complement strand
ATGGCCTGAATCGTCCAGAAGCTTGGTCAAAGGAGTTTTCTTCACAAGCCAGGGCAGAAGCAGAAGGAGTAAAAGACAAAACGCCCAGGGTGAAGGTGCTTTGTCAGCTGTCATGGTGAGAAACAATACGGCGAAAATGTCCTGCATGATCAGTATGCCAATTGCGATTCTTCCGTGTGTTGAAGTCGAAGTGCCTGTCTCTTCCAGAATTTTTACGGCGAAAATGGTGCTCGAAAAGCTCAGAGCAAATGAGATCAACAGGATCTGTTCGATAGTAAGATCAGTAAAAGCTGCAAGGCCAAGTGTTACCCCAGACCAGATCAGCAAGCTCATCAGTACGATGGTGATGGCCATATGCAGGCTCGACGTGAGCCAGATTTGAGGTTTTAACAGTTGTTTCAGCTCAAGCTTGAGCCCGATGGTGAACAAAAGCAGGATGACCCCAAAATTTGCGATTTCATTGATAAGCTCACTCTGTTCGACGCCGAAGAACTTCAGTACAAATCCGGCGGTGAGAAAACCTACAAGAGGAGGGAGGCCAATTTGTTTTACCAGGTATCCAAAGCCAAATGCACAGAGCAACCAAACCGGATCCATATGTAGAAACTTACTTATACGTTAAACTCGCCCAAAGGCCTCATTATGTCCAAATGTAACACAATTTGGCTTTCTCCCGGACGGAACCAAAGTTGAAAAATGAAAAAAACCCGCAATCTGCGGGTTTTTATATGGTATTCTGCGATAGATATCGATGCCGCTTTATATCAACATGGTCACCGGGTTTTCAATGTATTCCTTAAGGGTTTGCAGGAACATGGCACCGGTTGCGCCGTCGACGGTTCTATGGTCACAGGCCAGGGTCAGCTTCATCGTGTTGCCCACGACAATCGCATCATTTTTTACAACCGGCTTCTGAACGATCGCTCCAACAGAGAGAATCGCTGAATTGGGTTGGTTGATTATCGATGTGAAATCGGTGATGCCAAACATTCCCAAATTTGAAATCGTAAAGGTGCTTCCTTCCATTTCTTCGGGGGTCAGTTTCTTGTTTCGAGCTCTTCCGGCAAAGTCTTTCACCTGAGCGCCTATTTGAGTCAGGGTCTGCACATTTGCAAATTTGAGAACCGGTACGAGCAATCCATCCTCGACAGCGACCGCCACACCAATGTGAACATGATGGTTTTTCTTGATCCGATCATCAAACCACTGGGAATTAACCTGAGGATGCTGTTTGAGCGCAAGTGCAGTTGCCTTCACGACAATGTCATTGAACGAAATCTTGGTATCCGGCACCGAATTGTACTGGTTTCTGAACGCAATGGCATTGTCCATGTCAAATTCCACATTCAGGTAGTAATGAGGTGCCGTGAATTTTGATTCACCCAGCCTTCTAGCGATGACTTTTCTCATCTGCGAATTGTTCACCTCTTCAAAGCTCTCCTGGCCTTTCGGCACAAATGGCATTTGGCTCGAAGCCGCAACTCCTGGTGTAAAATTCTCAATATCCCGTTTGACGATGCGCCCCCCTTCACCGGAGCCGCTCACCTGATTGAGGTTGATGTTCCTTTCCGCGGCCATTTTTCGGGCCAGGGGCGAGGCAACGATGCGTCCGTTTGAACTAACTTGCACGGGTGGTGCAGAAACTGGAGCTGGTGAGCTGGTAGCGGAACTCAGGCTTGATTTGCTTTCCTGAGCCACCGATGTCGCGGAAGGCTTTGAACTTTTTTCTTCTGCCGGTTTCTCCGATACCTTAGCTTGAGTCAAGCTGTCCATGAAAGGACTTATGTCGGTACCCTTTTCACCGATAACGGCGAGAACAGCATCCACTTCAGCAGTTTTTCCTTCTTCTACGCCTATGTAAAGCAGCGTACCCTGATGAAAGGATTCGAATTCCATAGTAGCCTTGTCGGTCTCGATTTCTGCAAGTATATCTCCTTCTTCCACAGCATCTCCTATCTTTTTCAACCACTTGGCGACAGTTCCTTCAGTCATCGTATCGCTCAACCTTGGCATGGTAATTACCTCCATTCCTTCCGGAAGGTCGACACCCACACTTTGCGAGTCATCTGCAGTTTCCTCTTTAGATTCCTCAGCAGCAGGCGCTTCAGTCTCGGCCTTTTCAGCTTGTTCGCCGTTTCCATTGCCAGAGTCGAGAAGGGCTTTATAGTCTTCTCCCTTTTCTCCAATTACGGCAAGAAGCGAATCGACGTCGGCCGTTTCACCTTCCTGGATTCCAATGTGAAGAAGCGTTCCTTCGTGAAAGGATTCGAATTCCATAGTGGCTTTGTCTGTCTCGATTTCAGCCAGAATATCTCCTTCTTCTACATGGTCGCCCACCTTCTTGAGCCATTTGGCCACAACACCCTCGGTCATGGTATCGCTCAGTCTCGGCATGGTTATAATTTCAGCCATTTTTTTCTAATTTTTCTGTCTTGATAGGTTAAATGCGGTGCTTCAGAAACGGATAATCTTCCTGTTCGTAAACGACGTCGTAAAGTTGCTGTTTTTCAGGATAAGGTGATTCGTCAGCGAATTTTTCGCATTCTGCCACCATGGCCTTTACCTCGTCGTTGATGTCCTTGATTTGCTTCTCAGTAAGGTATTTCTTTTCTTTTATGATGTCAAGAACCTGAGTGATCGGATCTATTTTCTTGTATTCCGCAACCTCGTCTTTGGTTCTGTATTTCTGAGCATCACTCATCGAATGCCCTCTGTATCTGTAGGTTTTCATTTCCAGGAAGTACGGCCCCTTGCCGCTCCTGGCGTGTTTGATTGCCTTGTCCATGGCCTTGGCTACCTCAACGGGATTCATACCGTCAACAGGTTCGGAAGGCATTTCATAGGCCAGTCCCAGTTTCCAGATATCAGGGTGGTTCGCGGTTCTCGCAACAGAAGTTCCCATCGCGTATCCGTTATTTTCAACGATAAAAACAACCGGCAATTCCCAGGCCATCGCCATGTTGAATGTCTCATGAAGAGATCCTTGTCTGGCCGCACCGTCACCGAAATAAGTGATCGTTACACCGCCTCGCCCAAAATACTTGTCCGCGAATGCTATACCCGCTCCAAGTGGAATTTGACCGCCCACAATGCCATGTCCGCCGTAGAAACCTTTTTCTTTGGAAAAAATATGCATGGAACCTCCCATACCATGAGATGTACCCGTCACTTTGCCATAGAGCTCGGCCATCACCCTTTTCGGATCGACTCCCATTCCAATAGGCTGAACGTGATTCCTGTATGCCGTGATCATTTTGTCTTTCGAGAGATCCATGGCGTGAAGTGCTCCCGCCAAAACAGCCTCCTGGCCGTTGTACAGGTGCAAGAAACCTCTTACCTTCTGTTGGATATAAACTGCAGCCAGTTTATCTTCAAATTTTCTCCAGAAAAGCATGTCTCTATACCAGTTGACATAGGTTTCTTTCGTTATTTTTTTCATGTTCCGTACATTTTTTTCGAAAGGCAAAAATACAATTTTTTGGCAAAAAGGATTCCTAAAAATTGGCCAAAGTTCGGCTCACAACTCACCTTTTCCTAATGAAATTCATTATTCCTGTTCGATATAATCTTCAATTGGGTTGCAGGAGCACACAAGATGCCTGTCACCATAAGCCTCATTGACACGGCGCACCGTAGGCCAGTATTTGTTCTCAGCAACAAAATCAAGGGCAAACGCCGCATCTTTTCGAGAGTAGGGATGATCCCAGGTGTCGCTGGTCAGCATGGCCTGAGTATGGGGCGCATTTTTCAAAACGCTGTCTTCACCCTCGTAGGCATCAATCTCCTTTTTGATCTGAATCATAGCTGAGGCAAAACGGTCCAACTCTCTTTTGTTTTCACTTTCAGTGGGCTCGATCATTAAAGTGCCAGCCACCGGAAATGAAACTGTAGGAGCGTGGAAGCCAAAGTCCATCAAACGTTTCGCAATATCGGCAACTTCGATACCCTTGGCTTTGAACTGTCTCAGATCTAGAATCATCTCATGGGCAACGAAACCCTTTTCTCCGGTGTACAATATCGGATAGTGCTCTTGCAGGAGTGCCTTGAGATAGTTGGCGTTCAGTATGGCAACTATTGTTGATCGCTTCAAGCCGCTTGGCCCCAGCATTTTAATGTAGCTGTAAGAAATCAGGTCGACCAATGCCGATCCAAAGGGAGCAGCAGAGATTGCGTGTATAGGTTTGGATCCACCAGTCTTGATAATCGGATTAGAAGGCAAAAATTCAACAAGGTGCTCTGCCACGCAAATAGGGCCTACACCCGGACCGCCACCTCCGTGAGGGATCGCAAAGGTCTTGTGAAGGTTCAGATGGCAGACATCGGCTCCGATGCGGGCAGGATTCGTCAGCCCTACCTGGGCGTTCATGTTGGCCCCGTCCATGTAGACCTGACCTCCATTGTCGTGTACAATTTTTGTGATTTGACGTATCGTCGACTCAAAAACCCCATGAGTCGAAGGGTAGGTGACCATCAGTGCCGCCAGGTTCTCTTTGTGCAACTCGGCTTTTTCTTTCAGGTCATCAACGTCTATGTTCCCATTCTCGGAAGTCTTGGTAACCACCACCTTCATGCCGGCCATAACCGCTGAGGCCGGATTGGTTCCGTGAGCCGAAGCAGGGATCAGGCAAATATTTCTGTGTTCATCTCCATTGGACCTGTGATAGGCTCGAATGACCATCAATCCCGCATATTCTCCCTGTGCTCCTGAATTCGGTTGCAGGGAAGTTCCGGCAAATCCCGTGATCACATTGAGTTGTGATTCGAGCTCGCGGAGCATCTCATGATAGCCCTGTGCCTGTTGCACAGGCACATAGGGGTGAATCGAATTCCAATTGCTCTGGCTCAGCGGCAGCATCTCGGTGGCCGCATTGAGCTTCATCGTGCAGGAACCCAGAGATA
>JAUIKV010000211.1 GCA_030430615.1 Bacteroidia bacterium | reverse complement strand
GCCATGATTTTCGCCTTTGCTTCACCTTTAAAGTTCAAATCGCCATGATGGAACATTCTCGCAAAAGGATTTTTTGTTTCCGCAGGATACCAAGCGGTATTCAAGCGGATAATTGCTAAATCGGCAGCTTCGGGTGTTTCCACGATTTCGGCGTACTGAGCGACTACGGCACTATCTATATTTTCAATATACACCTTTAGCGTATTGGCTTTTAACGGCAACGTATTTTCTTCATTTTTTAATAAAGTCAAAGACTTTTGTTGTGACGCATCTCCCAATTTTTGATACGCCTCCGTGCCGATGCGCTGCGCTACAGCATTTTCATCGACGAAAGGATTGTCAAAAAGTCCCAGGGTGAATTTGTCTCTCAGGATTCGGGCCACCGAGACATCGATTCGCCTTTCACTCAGTTTTCCGTTCTTCACCAACTCGATGATCAGCTCCGGGCTGCTCTCTCCTCCAAATTGATCGCACCCGGCCTCAATCACTTTGAGGGCGCGCTCCGAGGGACTCAAATCTTCAACGCCCCAGGCTCTGGCATCTCCTACCTTGCTTCCGCTGATGATGTTCCAATCCGTGCAAATCACTCCATCAAAACCGTATTTTTCGCGAAGCATAGAAGTAATGATCATTTTGTTGAAGGCAAAAGCCACGTTCTCATCCGTTTGGTCTACAGGAATCCCATAATAAGGCATCATCTGAGCCGTTTTAGCAGGAAACGCTCCCTTCTCGAATGGAATGAGATGATAGGCAAAATTGTCCCCTGGATATACCTGGTTCTTGCCGTAATCAAAATGAGCGTCCTCTCCTTTTTCCTGGGGCCCGCCTCCAGAAAAATGCTTGGTCATGCAGGCCACACTCATATTGCTCAAGGTGTCTCCCTGAAAGCCTAAAACGTAGGCCTTGGTCATAGCAGCCGACAATTCGGCGTCCTCACCGAAAGTCCCGTTGATCCTTCCCCAGCGAGGCTCGGTAGCCAAATCTGCCATGGGATGAAGGGCGAGGCGAATCCCGGTTGCCAGGTATTCTTGTCTTGCGATGTTTCCAAACTCACGAACCAACAAAGTATCTCTTGTAGCAGCCAGCCCAAGGGATGACGGCCACTGCGAAAAGGCTGGTGTAACCAGAGCGGCACCCGGGTTGTTCTCATTTCCGTGTCTCGGATCAGACGCAATAGTGATTGGAATCCCTAAACGAGTTCGGTCAGCAATGCGCTGAATGTTGTTGTTGAACTCAGCTAGTTTGTCTGCCCCAAGCGAATGTATGATATTGAAGCTGTTCATTTTCTTGTCTACAAGCATCTCAGAGCTCTGGGGCAGCATGGTTATGGCCATAAAATCCATTGGGCTCTTAGGGATGAAAGGCTTGTCCACAGGTTCGGCTTTAGGAGAGATCCCAATCATAGTGATGTACATGACTCCAGCCTTTTCTTCCAGGCTCATCTGACTCACCAGGTCTTTCACACGAGCCTCTACCGAAGCCCTTCTATCTTCATACACATCGAGCTTGCCGTTCTTGTTCAAATCACGAAAGGAAAAACCGTCTTGAGTTAGGACGGGAGAAGGCTCCCCCAGGTTCTGGTAGCGGTCTTCTGCGGCCGAAGCCAGCATTTGGTATTTTACAAAACCTGTGATCAGGGCTAAGAGGATCAACACCAAAAGAGTGAATCCTATAATCTTTAGAACTTTTTTCATATCAACATTGCTTTTCGAAGCTTTATTTCCAGGCGTAAAAGTACAAAAAACAATTTATTGTGTATTTATGACACATTATAATTTTTATATATTTGTGTGTCGCATTCGTTATTTTTGTCTCGTGCTTAAAAAGAAATCTTTATCTGACATACGATTTGACCCGAATCAATTTGTTCCCGGTCATTCGGTTGACTGCGTGATCATCGGATTTGATCGCGAGGGGCTGAAGGTATTGGTCATGAAATGGAAAGGGCCCGAAATGTTTTGTCTTCCAGGGGGTTTTGTTTTAGTTGACGAGGATTTGGATAAAGCGGCGATTCGCGTGCTCAAGGAAAGAGCCGGCATCGAGTTGCCTTTTTTGGAGCAGTTTTCAACATTCGGCAGAGTCGACCGCCGCGACGATTTCACGCTTGCCCACAACCTGAAAACGATAAAGCTGCCGGAGTCTACAATGCAATGGTTCGAACAGCGGTTTATAACCACCGGATTTGTCTCTTTGGTAGATATGAGCAAATGCGATCCCAATCCGGATCTGATGAGCGAAAGCATAGGCTGGTACGGTATTGATGAGCTTCCAAACCTGATCTTCGATCACCGGTCAATTGTAAAAGCAGCCGTGCAATACCTCCGCAATCAAATCAACTATCTGCCTATTGGGATCACTCTGCTGCCCGAAAAATTCACAATGAAGGAACTGCAGCACCTGTATGAGTCCATCCTGGAAAAAAAGCTCGATCGGGGTAATTTCCAGAGAAAGATGCTCAAGCTGGGAATCTTCAACAGGCATGAGAAACATTGGGAAGGAGGAGCGCACAAGGCCCCTTACCTCTATTCTTTTGACACGGAGAAGTACCAAAACCTTCTGGAAAAAGGAATAGGATTCGTGTCCTGATCAGGGTTAAATCATCACAATTATTCCGTTTCTGAGTCATAAACAAAGCTCCCCTTAAGGAGTTTGCGCTCGTCCGATGAGGGTCCGACATAAACCTCATACGCCATCTTCTCCGTCTTCCAGGTTTGCGATTCCGGGTCAAACCACGCAAGCTCCTCAAGCTCTATTTCGAATTCTACTATCCTGGTTTCATCCGGTTGCAATGTGATCTTGTCGAAACCTTTCAAGAGTTTGACGGGCCGTTCGATCTGAGAATTCGCAAATCCAACGTACAGCTGCACAACCTCTTCTCCCCCCATATTTCCTGTATTCGACACCTTCGCTCTGACTTTAAAGGTTTGTTTTTCAGGGTCAAAAGCATCAATTTCCAGGCTGTCATATTCAAATGTCGTGTAGCTCAATCCATGACCAAATGGGTATGCCACATCAATTCCCTTTTTGTCAAAAAGCGTGTAACCGTGATAATATCCGTATTCGATCTTCATGGTGTAAGGATTGAAAAACGGGTAGTCTGCGGAATTTCTTGCTATCGAAAAAGGAAGCTTGCCGCTCGGGGTTACATCACCATATAGAATGCGGGCCAGTGCATTTCCCCCCTCCATTCCATTGTACCATGCAAATAGTATGGCCGGGATGTCATCTTCCCAAGGACTCATGTCGATGGCGCTGCCTCCCACATAAACCAAGACTGTATTTTTATTAGTTCCAGAAACCGCTTCGATAAGTCTTTCGTCTTCAGGGATCAATCTGAGACTTTCCCGATCGCCTCCAATTCCGCTATTGCCGATCAATTTTCCTGCCTCAGCAGATTCTTTCATTGCTCCCTCAGTGATCATGTATTCTCCCTCGTCTTCATAGGTATAACCCACAATCAGGATGACCTGATCGGCTTTCGAGGCCTTTTCGCGGACTTTTTTCAAATCCTGACCCGAATAAAGCTCCACATTGTTCCCCGAATCTTTGTTGTAATTCGCAATTCCCTGATAGGGTGTGACGACATAAGCAGGGGTTGCATCGCTGCTCGCATGATCACCAGTGTTCTCCATATCGGCCAATCGTCCCAGAACCAGGATATTTTTTCCTTGTCCGCTTTTTTTGAAAGGCAATACATTTTCATTCTTTACCAGGACCATGCTTTTTTCTGCTGCCTCCCTTGCAAGATCTGTATGTTGCCTGCTCGCGATCAGGTTTTTCCCGTATTTCAGCGGATCATCGGCCATCGCGTATTTCAATCGAGTCGACAGGGATTCGATCACTAGGTTGTCGATATCCTCTTCTGTGATCTGTCCTGAATTGATTCCGTCTATGATGTTCTCGTCCGAATAATGATCCTGGAAAGGCATTTCGGCGTTGAGGCCAGCTTTGATGCTGCCAATTCCGTCACGCGTGCCATAAATCCAGTCTGAAGTGACAAAACCCTCAAAGCCCCATTCATCCCTCAAAATATCGCTAAGAAGGTATTTGTTGTTCGCGCTGTACTCTCCATTTACCTTGTTGTACGCACTCATGATTGAAGCGGGCTTTCCTTTCTGTACAGTCTTCTTAAAATGCGGAAGATAAACTTCCCGGAGCGTTCTTTCATCGACCTGAACATCAACGAACAGTCGCGAGTTGTCAAGGCTGTTAAGGGCAAAATGCTTGGGACAGGCCATTACATTGTGCTTTTCGATGCCCTGAACGGCAGCTACGCCAAACTCGCCCAACAGATAAGGATCCTCTCCATAGGTCTCCTGTGCTCTCCCCCAGGCCGGGTGCCTCAAAAGATTCAGACAGGGCGTCGCCGCGTAATTGGCTCCGTTGGCGCGCATTTCGATGGCGATCACCTCATGGATCCGCCTTTCCAAGTCTATATCCCAACTCGCCCCGCGGGCCATGGCAACCGGGAATGTCGTGACTCCGAATATGTCCTGATCCATCACGCGAGCCCCTCTGGGACCATCCGAAAGGACCCAGGGCGGGATGTTTAGTCGTTCATTTCCTCCGGTGTAAACATGCGGGAAGCGTCCTCGAAGCAAAAAATTGATGCCCATTTTAGCCGCGCTGCTGTAGCCCTCTCCGTACATCTGATCGATTTTTTCCTCCAGGGTCATCTCAGCGACAAGGCGCTCGGCCAGTGCCGGAATATCAGTCTCCGACTTGAGTTCCGGAAAGGCTTCTCTATCAAGGCTCAGGTCATACATGTCATAGTTGACGCTGTAGTAATACAAAAAGCCAAATGCAAGTATCAGAAGGATCAAGAGCGCACCCAGCGCCTTTAAAACAAACTTGAAAAAACGTTTCATGATTATATTGTGTATTTATGACACAATAATACGAATTATTT
>JAUIKV010000007.1 GCA_030430615.1 Bacteroidia bacterium | reverse complement strand
CGGACAGGCCGAGCAATCCGCTTTCGCGATTGAGCGCTTTCATTACGTCCTTCAGGGACCAGGATCGGCGGCCGGCCATGAATTCGTGGAGGCTCGGATCCACATCGCCACTGCGCGTTCCCATGATCAAACCGTTCATCGGACCAAATCCCAGCGAGTGCTCCACACTCTTTCCGTCCCTGACTGCGGTTATGCTGCATCCGTTACCCAGGTGCACCGTGATCATTTTGCGCGCCTTACCCTTCAAATATTTCAAGGCCTTCTCTGATACGTATTTATGACTCGTTCCGTGGAAGCCGTAGGTTCGAAGCTGATGTTTGCGGTAGATCTCCTCAGGAATGGCGTAGCGGTAGGCCACTTCGGGAATAGTCTGGTGAAAAGCCGTATCAAAAACGGCAACCTGGGCCGCTTCAGGAAAAATCCTTTCAGCGACTTCTATACCTTTGAAATTGTGAGGATTGTGCAAAGGTGCCAGGCTGAACAGCTCCTGGATCTTCGCTTTGACCTCCTCGTCGATCCGCACAGTTTCAGAGAAACTGCTGCCACCATGAACGACGCGGTGCCCAACGGCATCAATTCCCGAAGCGTCCTCAATGACCCCCTGTTTCGGATCGAGAAGAAGTCCTGCAATCATTTGAAGACCTGCTTCGTGATTTTTTATTTCGCGCTCCTTCTCAAATTCTCCTTGTTGCGACTGAAATTTTATCTTTGATTCGTCCAGACCTATGCGTTCAGCCACCCCTGAAGCTATCACCTCTCCAGCAGGCATGCCGATCAGTTGAAATTTTATGGACGAGCTTCCCGAATTGATCACGAGTATCTTCATTGTTTTCACCATATTAAACCTCAGCTAGTTCCATTTGAGCCTGAATGGCTGTGATCACCACTGTGTTGAAAATGTCGTCCACCGTGCACCCGCGACTGAGATCGTTGACGGGCTTGTTAAGTCCCTGAAGCATGGGTCCAATGGCAATGGCTCCAGTTTCTCTTTGCACAGCCTTATAAGTGTTGTTGCCCGTGTTCAGATCCGGGAATATCAGCACACTTGCCTGTCCGGCGACCAGGGAATCAGGCATTTTCTTCCTGCCCACGTTGATGTCAACCGCCGCATCATACTGAATCGGGCCTTCAATCTTGAGCTCTGGTCTTTTGGCCTTGACAATTTCAGTGGCCTCTCGCACCTTGTCCACATCGACTCCAAATCCTGAGGCCCCTGAAGAATAGGACAGCATGGCTACTTTGGGTTCGATTCCAAAGGCCGCACTTGTATCAGCCGAGGAAATGGCGATCTCAGCCAGCTGCTCCGCAGTCGGATTAGGATTGATGGCACAATCACCAAAAACAGACACACGATCTTCCAGGCACATGAAGAAGACTGAGGAAACCACCGATACATCGGGTTTGGTCTTGATGAATTGCAAGGCGGGTCGAATCGTGTGCTGTGTGGTATGTACAGCTCCGGAAACCATCCCGTCGGCATGACCTTTGTAAACCATCATAGTTCCAAAAAATGAAACGTCAGCCATCAGGTCATGGGCCATGGGCCGATTGATGTTTTTGTGTTTTCTCAGTTGATAAAGGGTCTCGGCATAATCCTCAAAATGATCCGAGTTCACGGGGTCGATGATATGAATAGATTCCATGTTCATCGGAAGGCCAAGCTGGGCGATTTTGCTCCGAATGACATCCGGCGATCCCAATAAGGTGATGTCAACAACATCCAGTGCCTGAAGCCTCGAAACTGCGAGAAGAATTCTGTCATCCGTTCCTTCCGGCAAGACAATGTGCTTTTTCATTTTCTTTGCTTTTTTCAGCAGATTGTACTGAAACATCCTCGGCGTGAGGCCTCGCTTTTTGAATTTCAGATACTTCTTGGTCAGCGATTCCATGTTGACATACTTGTCAAATGTGATAAGTGACGTGTAGATTCGTTGCTCATTGTTCGGATATATGTGAGCCCGAATCGCTCCGATTTCGTTCGCCACTTCGAAGGTTCCTTTTTCTACGGTAAGGATAGGAACAACTTCCCGCAAACCTTTGACCAACTTGATCACGGATTTTTCCGGAACAAGTCCTCCTGTCAGAACAATGCCGGCAATTTTGGGGTAGTTCTCTGAAATGCTGGCCTGCAAGGTAGCCAATATGATGTCTGCGCGGTCTCCTGGCGTTATCACCAGGCAATTCTCCGTAAGGTGCGTTAAGAAATTCCTGAGCTGCATCGCCCCGACTGCGAAACTTTCCACCTGGTTGTTGACCTGGTCCTCTCCAAGAACAAGCTCCGCCCCGATTTCGTAAACTATTTCTTTGATCGTGGGGTTGAAAAGACTATTTATCAAGGGTATGGCAGCCACAAAAATCTCGTCACTCAATTTCTCGGAGATTGCTTCCTCCATTTTAGGCAGATTCTCAGACTCTACTTTATTTGCAATTACGCCGAGAACCCTGACCTCCTTTTCCACAAAAGAGTCATAGGCCAGGTGCAGATTTGAAATCAGGTCCTCGTCCGTTTTGCCTTTTCCAGTACCTACCAAAATCACCGGCGCACCTAGATTTTTTGCAATGATTGCATTCAGATCGAGTTCGACGAAGGCGGCTTCCCCGGAGAAGTCAGTGCCTTCGAGAAGGATAAAATCAAAACGCTCCTCGAGCTCTTTGTATTTCTTGAATATTATATCGACAATTTCCTCCTCTTTATTATCGATCTTCATTTGAATTACATCTTGCACAGTCAGCGCATAACACTCGTCATAAGACATATCGAGATTGAAATGGGAAAGAACGGTATCTATGTGGTTGTCCTTTTGACCCTTTACCAGATTCTCAATGATAGGTCGAAAATAGCCTACTCGTTTTGTTCGTCCGAGAATAATACGCAGAAGACCCAATGTGATCAGTGACTTTCCGCTTTCCGGTTCTCCGGTGGCTATATAGATCGCTTTGTTCATGGTGAAAAAATTTACACAAAGATACTCATATCATGAATTAATCGCGCGTCATGCGCGTAACAATTGTGACCCTAAAAGAAGCGCATTTAGGAACCGAATGAAATATTTGGGCTAGATTTGTAGAGGATGAGAATTCTGTTTAAAAATATCAAACAGCTCCTTCAAATAAGGGGCCCCGAGGTCAGGAAGATCGCGGGCGCAGACATGAGCGAACTGCCGGCTATCGAAAATGCCTTTCTGATCACCGAGAATGAACGGATTGCTGAATTCGGCCCAATGACTGAAATACCTAACGTGAATGCCGATCTCGAGGTAGATGCAACTGGAAAAATGATCCTTCCGGCCTGGTGTGACTCTCATACTCATCTCGTCTATGCCGGAAATCGTGAAAAGGAATTCGTGGATCGGATTCGAGGTTTGAGTTATGAAGAAATCGCAGAGCGAGGCGGGGGAATTCTGAACTCGGCCCGACAGCTTGAAAGCACCTCTGAAGAAGACATTTACAAACAGTCTTCGAGACGATTGAAAGAGATTATGCGATTGGGAACAGGAGCGGTCGAGATCAAATCGGGATATGGACTCAGCAGCGAGGCCGAATTGAAAATGCTGCGAGTAATAAAACGCCTGGCAACTTCTTACCCGATAGAAGTCAAGGCTACTTTTTTGGGCGCACACGCTATCCCGGAGCCTTATCGGGATCAACCAGATAAATACGTGGACCTGATCTGCGATGAGATGATTCCAAAAGTGTCTGAAAAAGGACTTGCAGAGTTCATCGATGCCTTCTGTGAAAAAGGCTATTTCTCAGCAGAACAGACCAAAAAAATCATGAAAACTGGAAAGGCTTATGGTCTCATTCCGAAAATACATGTAAATCAATTCAACAGTATTGGCGGGATACAGGCATCCATCGAAACGAAGGCCCTTACGGTTGATCATCTTGAAGTGATGACCGATCAAGACTTCATGGACCTGGAAAGGTCTGAGGTCATGCCCGTTGCGCTTCCTTCCTGCTCCTATTTTCTGAGCATTCCCTACACGCCGGCCCGGGAAATGATCGATCGTGGAATGGCGCTGGCCATAGCGACGGATTTCAATCCAGGTTCCACTCCTAGCGGCAATATGAATTTCGCGGTTTCCACGGCCTGCATTAAAATGCGTCTGACCCCTGAGGAAGCGATCAACGCTGCGACCATCAATGGCGCCTATGCGATGAATCTCAGCCATAGCCTGGGAAGTGTTACCCGAGGTAAGTTTGCCAATTTGATCCTCACCAAAGAGATTCCTTCCTATGGTTTCCTGCCTTATGCCTTTGGGAGCAATCTCATCGACAAAGTGATGATAAGGGGTGAGTTCCTTCCTCAAGAATAATTGATATGAAAGAAAGGATAAACGATTTGGTTAGCCAGATGACCGAAATTCAAAACGGCAAACCCTGGATCGGGAGCAACTTCAGCAAGAAAATGCAACTTGTTTCAGAAGAAGATTTCTATAGGCACCCGATAATGCATATGCACAGCGTTGCCGAGATCATCTCACATCTCACAACCTGGAGAAAAGAAACCCTTTTGAAATTGGAAACTGGCACTGGATCCCTTACAGATGATCATCCATCAAACTGGAAAGATTCGGATACCCTGAGATCCCTGGGTCGATCAAAGATCCTGCGAGACTACGATAACAGTCTGTCGGGAATATTGTCTTTTTTGGAGGGAAAAAGCGACGATTTCTTGCAAAACACCTACTATGATGGTGACTTCAAAGGCAACTATACCTATGCCTGGCTGCTGCAGGGAATGATGCACCACGACATCTATCACCTGGGACAGATTGGACAGGTAATCAAATTCCTCAATAACAGCTAGCAGTAGAAATCAGGGAATTCTTCGTAAATTTGCAGGCTAAAGAATCCTATCTATGTCAGAGAATCTAGCGGTACCAAGGCAGAAGAAACCAGAATGGCTTCGGGTGAAACTTCCAGTGGGAAAAAAATACAAGGATCTTCGAGGTCTTGTAGACAAATACAAGCTCAATACAATCTGTACCAGCGGAAGTTGCCCCAATATGGGAGAATGCTGGGGAGAAGGAACTGCAACCTTTATGATCCTGGGCAATATCTGCACGCGTTCCTGTGGCTTTTGTGGTGTTAAGACGGGGAAACCTGAAAGTGTCGAATGGGACGAACCCGAAAAAGTGGCGAGGTCGATTCATTTGATGAAAATCAAACATGCTGTCATCACATCTGTAGATAGAGATGATCTTAGAGACGGAGGCTCCATCATCTGGGCGGAGACTGTGGAGGCCATACGGCGGAGTAACCCCAATACAACCCTGGAAACGCTTATCCCGGATTTCAGGGGGATTCGAAGAAATATCGATCGCATCGTTGAAGTAGCTCCGGAGGTTATCTCCCATAATCTTGAAACTGTCAGGCGACTGACCCGGGAGGTCAGAATTCAGGCCAAATACGATAGAAGCCTTGAAGTTCTTGAGTATATAAAAGATTCAGGTCAGCCCAGAACGAAATCGGGAATCATGCTTGGCTTGGGTGAACGCGAGGAGGAGGTCATCGAAACCCTTCACGATTTGAAAAAAGCCAAAGTGGACATCGTAACCATCGGGCAATATCTTCAGCCCAGCAAAAAACACCTGCCGGTTCACGAATTCATCACGCCGGAACAGTTCGAGAAGTACAAAAGCATCGGACTGGACCTAGGTTTCAGATATGTTGAAAGCGGTGCGCTTGTGCGTTCTTCTTACAGGGCTGAAAAGCACCTGGTATGATTTAACATAGGATTAACAATAGGTCAATAAAAATGGAACGGAATTTGCTATTTAAATGATGAAGCAAAATTCCCCATTAGTTTTGACTTCGTTATGATTAATTTTGAGTTAGTAAGCTAAAAGGCTCTTCTCTTTTGAAGGGCCTTTTAATTTATCTACGCTTTGCGTTTTCGACTTGAAAGAATTTCGATTGATTTGAGGGTTTATTCAAATAGACATGGCCAAAAAAGAAAATCAGATTGAAGAAATTATGAAATTCATAACAAACATTAACAATAATGTAACAATTGATCTATTTTTTGGCACGAGATTTGCTTTTAATAAAATGAAGCAAAGTTCCCCACAGATTTTGTTTTCATTATGATTAATTTTGAGTTAGTAAGCTAAAAAGCACTTCATCCAGAAGTGCTTTTTTGTTTTAGGAAAATACTGTCACTTCTGGAAGGCGGCAATTATTAATAATACCATTGATTTCTTGAAAATAATTACATCAGTTAGGCTAAAAAATAGGTAAACCAAATATTTTTCACTATAATTTTGTTGAATTATTAAAATATTCTTACCTTGTAATCGCAAACAAAATTCCTCACAAAATTTTGTTCTTCATTTGATTAATTTTGAGTTAGTAAGCTAAAAAGCACTTCTTTTTGAAGTGCTTTTTTTCGTATTGAGAACTCGGTCTGGAGTCGTACATGGGATTCAAATCAACAACGTCGAATGAATTCAAGTACGAGATCATTAAGCTTTTCCTCTGATCCTCTTGCGGCCTCCTGCACGGCCTCGTGAGACACAGGTTCGATCTTGCCCTCTATGCCAAGGTCGGTGATGACAGAGAGACCAAAGCACTTCATATCCATATGCTTTGCGACGATCACTTCAGGAACCGTGCTCATCCCAACCGCATCCGCTCCAACCAATCTCACCATGCGATACTCTGCAGGTGTCTCGAATGTGGGCCCTTGAAGGGCAAGGTAGATCCCAAGCCTCACATCCATGCTCTTTTCATCTGCCACTTTCTTCATAATTTCAATCATTTCCAGATCGTAAGGTTCATGCATATCGACGAACCTGGGGCCGAAACGCGAATCATTTTCACCTCTCAGCGGATGTTCGGGCATGAAATTGATGTGGTCGGTGATAATCATTATGTCACCGACTTCAAAATCAGGGTTCACTCCCCCACTGGCATTGGAAACCATAAGTTTCTCAACGCCCAAAAGCTTCATGACCCGCACGGGAAAAGTCACTTCATCCATTTTCCAGCCCTCGTAATAGTGAAAACGGCCCTGCATGGCGACTACTTTTTTCCCTGACAGCTGCCCATAGATCAGGGCCCCTGTATGACCACTAACCGTAGACACAGGGAAATTCGGAATGTCGTGGTAGGGAATCATTTTTTCGATCTGGATAGTCTTTGCCACGCCCCCCAAACCGGTGCCCAGGATAATGCCAATCTCCGGGTTTTTGATTCCGACATCCTTTAAGAATTTGGCTGTTTCTTTAATTTTTTCGTACATAATTGTGAATTATCTGTTTGAAACGATCCTCTCCTTCATAAAAACGGATCTGAATCGGCAGGTAATAAACAGGTAACTCCGATGACTCAAAGTTCCTGACATAATCCTTTTCAGTGGTGAGCACTATTTTTCTATCACCTGGCAACTTTCTCAAAGCTGACTCAATTCGGGTGTGCTCAATAGGGCTCAACTGATGGTGATCACTGAATTTGAGGTGTGTCGTATCAATCTTCTTTTCTCTCAAATACTCCAGTAATGGCCACGGATTAGCAATTCCCGTCACAAGGAGAACCTGGCAAGAACGCAGTCCTTCCAAAGTCAATTCATCCTTTTTACCTATGGCTTTATCCGCGTATTCGATTCCGGTAAAGAATACCTCCTGATCTTCATTGAGATGCAAGCGGTCACAAATCGACTTTCTTTCATTTTTCTCCAACTTCTCTGGGCATTTGCTCACTATGATCACATTTGCTCTTTTGGAACCTGACCTGGGTTCCCGCAAGTTTCCTGCAGGAAGCACCCAATCCTCAGAATAGAGTTTTCCATAGCTCGTCATCAAGATGTAAAAACCGGCCCGTATTCGCCTGTGTTGAAACGCATCATCCAACAGCACCGCGTCAGGAGGGTTTTTCTGCTCCAGCAAAGTTGCGACGCCCCTAACCCTGTTCTCGTCGACAGCCACCTTTACGCCGTCAAACTTTCTATAAAATTGGTATGGTTCATCACCAATTATTTCAGCATTCGTGCCTTTTGCTCCCAATTGAAAGCCACTGGTTTTTCTACCGTAGCCCCTGCTCAGTATCGCAAGGTTCAGATCGCCCTTCAACAGACGCACCAAATATTCAATCATCGGCGTTTTGCCTGTTCCGCCCACACTGAGATTGCCAACGGCGATCACGGGAATGCTGAAAGAGAATGATTTCAACCAACCCTTGTCGTAGAAGCAATTTCTCAATTGGGTAACCGCTGCGTAGAGAAGCGAAAAAGGAAACAATATTTTTCGAATAAAACTCACTCCAGGTGAACTACGAAAAAGGGACGTAATCGACGATTTCCAATCCGTAGCCGATCATTCCGACACGTTTTCCGGAATACTTGCTGTTTGAGATCAGGCGAATTCTGCTTATGTTGAGGTCGTGCAGGATTTGCGCCCCGATTCCAAAATCTTTCTCATCCATTTTGATCAGGGGTTCAATCTCATGGCCACTCTGAACATTTTTGAGGTTCTTCAGGCGCCTGAGCAGGTCAAACGACTGGTGTTCCTGGTTGATGAAAACTATGGCTCCCTTGCCTTCTTTCTCAATCAGCTCGAACATCTTCCCCAATTTATCGTCAGGATTGCTCATCAATGTCCCCAGTATGTCGTTGTTGATCAGAGTGGAGTTGATCCGTACCAAGACCTCGTCCCCCAATTTCCACTCGCCTTTGGTCAGTGCAAGGTGAACCTGGTTGTTAGTGGTTTGCCTGTAGGCTCTCAAACAATACCGTCCAAAACGTGTATCGAGGCTGAAATCCTCAACTTTCTCGATCAGGGAGTCATGGTTCATCCTGTAAGCTACCAAATCCTCGATGGAGATGATCTTCAGATCGTATTTCTCGGCGACCTTCATCAACTGAGGCAATCGCGCCATGCTGCCGTCTGCATTGAGGATTTCCACGAGGAGCCCGGCTGGTTTCAATCCTGCCAAACGCGCCAGATCGATTGCAGCCTCGGTATGACCCGTTCTGCGCAAGACGCCCCCTTCTTTGGCTCTTAGAGGGAAAATGTGCCCTGGCCTTCCCAGATCTTCCGGCCTTGTATCTTCTTCAGTCAGCGCTTTTACCGTTTTAGCCCTGTCATGTGCAGAGATTCCTGTGGTGCAACCGTGACCGATCAAATCAACGGATACCGTGAACTGCGTATTGTGAAGTACCGTATTCTTTCCGACCATCAAGTCGAGATCCAGGTCTTCGCACCTGGATTCCGTCAAAGGCGTGCAAATAAGTCCCCGTCCGTGAGTGGCCATGAAGTTGATCATTTCAGGGGTTACTTTCTCGGCTGCCGCAATAAAATCTCCTTCATTCTCCCGGCTCTCATCATCAACAACGATGATGAGCTTTCCGTTTTTAATGTCCTCAATGGCGGCTTCAATAGCATCAAGCCTTATTTCAGTTCGCGTGGTCTTATCCATCCGTCAGGTTTGTTTCTTGTCCAGTTTGAATACTCTGTTTATAAAATTTGTAATCGGCTGTAAAAAGGCATCGATATTGAAAATGCCCTTGTCGTTTGTAGCCCGGATCATCAGCAGGATTCCAAACGGAAGCAATACGAATGTCGCCAACCAACCGCCGATAAATGGAGATACCGTATTGGATTCTGCCATGTTCTTTCCCAAAGTGGAAATGAAGAAATATACGACAAAAATCACGATCGCGATAATCATGGGAAGGCCAAAGCCCCCTTTGCGAATAATGGAGCCCAGAGGCGTGCCCACAAAGAACAGAACGAGACAGGCTACGGAAAATGCGATCCTCTTGTGAAATTCAGTGTTATAACCGTTGATTACTTTTTGCCTGTCTTTCAGGGTGTCTTTGAAATTACTTAGATTGTCGACATTTCCCTGGGCCGTGATATAGGCATTGTCAACCAGCGTTCTGAGGCTTTTCTCATCGAAATTATCCATGATTTCTGGCTCCAATGGGCTTCCTTTAACCGTGTCCTGGGTCAAACTACCGGCTTTCAGCGACAAATACAAACGCTGTGCCCTGTTTCCGATAAACTCCTTGTAGGGAGTCTGCAAAGAATCGATGTAGAACTCAAGCTGCCTTAAACTTAACATCTCTTTTCCCGTTTTGTATTTGACGTCGTCCGGATCGAAGTCCCCAATGTTAGAAACGTCAATATTCACCTCATACTTGTCAAAATGCGCTTTGGTGAAAGCCATTTTTTTGCGAACCAGCTGGGTCGACTTGTTCCCGATGATGTCTTCGTAATAAAATCCGTCCTCCAGCACCAGAGTCAGGTACCGACTTCCTTCTTCGGAAATGATCTCGCCCTGTTTTGCAGTGATGACCTTGTTGTTCACCGCATTGGACCTAAGCTCGTAAATCAGCACATTCCTCAGGAAGTTCTCATCTTTGCCGAATTTCTCGTCAAACTTTATGCTGTAATTAGGAATCTCAGTGTTAAACGTTCCCGGAACCAGTGCCAAACCCGGTTCCTTCATCCGCATGTTGTAAATGAGGTTCTTGGATTTTAGAGATGCATACGGAAACACATAATTCAAAAAAAGGAAATTGCCGATGCTCATGACAAACATCAAAATGATCAAAGGACGTATGAAGCGCTGGAGCGAAATACCTGCTGACTTTATGGCGGCAAATTCATAATTCTCAGCCAGGGCGCCCAATGCCATAATGGAAGACAGCAGAATCGCCACGGGCAGGGCCGTGGGAACCATCATAAGGGCCATATAGCCCAGAAACTTCATGATGATGACCAGACCAATTCCCTTTCCGGCGATTTTGTCAAATTGAAGCCAAAGGGCCTGCATGATCAGTACAAAGAGGATCACAAAAAAGGTTGCAAGAAAAGGGCTCAGGAAACTTTTAAGTATGTACCGATTTAGAATCTTCATGTTTTCAGAGTCACAACTACCTATTTATCAGATAGTTCATATCTGTATACTTTTTCTCGTCAAAAGTGAAAGCATCGTCTCCGATGTTCCCATCGGTTTGCATGTTTCGAGCTGTGAGGGTAGTTCTCGTGTCATTGTTGCCGATCTCAATCACCTGGTAGATGTGTTTTGTACTGACTTCAATTCCTACAAGGATGGAAGCCACCTCGGAATCAGAATCAATAGGAGTCAATCGGACGAACTGAATCTTTTTTCCATCCCTGTTCTTCTGCTCATCCATTTCGTAAGTATAACCCGATTTGTAGAATGAGTAGAACTTTGACGGCGTAAAAGTATTCTCCGGATCCAAATCGGCATCCGAGATATTGACCTCTTCATTTTCGGGAATGATGGTGTAGGTCTTTGATCCGTCAAAAATCTGGGTCGATCCAAACAGGTTTACGACGTACTTCTCCCCTTTCAGCAACAGGGACCCTGTGAGCTCCTGGCTCACATCCTCTGCCTGGTTGTCCAGCACATAGTCAAAATCCATCGAAATCGTCTCATATCCACTCATTGTAGACGAAGCTTCGTCGAGCCACTTGCCCGCTTCGGGATCCCCCTGGGCCATGAGACCGAATGACAGGCAAAAAAACACCAAAAACCCAATAGCTTTCACCTTATATAATTCCCTCTCTTTTAAATCAATTTTTTTCATCTTCTAATAGTTGTTGGAGTGTAGCCAGATCCGTAACAAGAACCTGACGCGCCTTGCTTCCTTCAAATGGGCCCACAATGTTTGCGGCTTCTAGCTGGTCGATAATCCTGCCCGCCCGGTTATATCCCAATTTCAATTTTCTCTGTAGCAGGGAAGCAGAACCCTGTTGTGCCGTTACCACAAGCATGGCTGCTTCTTCAAAAAGCTTATCCCTTCCCTCGATGTCAATGTCAATTCCCGTGCCACTTTCTTCTCCGACGTATTCAGGAAGGTAATGGGCATGTGGGTAAGCTCGCTGAGAACCTATGAAATCGGTAAGTCTTTCAACTTCGGGGGTATCTATAAATGCACACTGCAAACGCGTCAATTCGTTGCCGGTCGATATGAGCATGTCACCTTTTCCAATCAACTGATCCGCACCCTGAAAATCCAGGATCGTACGCGAATCGATTTTGGAAGTCACCCTGAAGGCAACCCGAACCGGGAAGTTAGCCTTGATGATTCCGGTAATGACATTGACCGATGGACGCTGGGTGGCGACAATCAGGTGAATTCCTATGGCACGAGCCAGTTGGGCCAAACGCGCAATAGGAGTCTCTATTTCCTTACCTGCCGTCATGATGAGGTCCGCGAACTCGTCGATGACAAGAACAATATAAGGGAGATACCTGTGGCCGTTTTCCGGGTTCAGCTTCCGGGCTATGAACTTTTTGTTATACTCTTTTATATTTCTGACAAAGGCATTCTTCAAAAGATCATAGCGCTGATCCATCTCGATGCATAAGGAGTTCAAGGTATTGATCACCATTGCGGTATCCGTAATGATGGCATCCTCGGTATCGGGCAACTTGGCCAAATAATGACGCTCAATCTTGTTGTAGAGCGTAAGTTCCACCTTCTTGGGATCAACAAGAACGAATTTCACCTCGGCCGGATGCTTTTTATAAAGCAACGAGGCCAACACCGCGTTCAATCCGACTGACTTCCCCTGCCCTGTCGCCCCAGCCATCAGCAGGTGAGGCATTTTAGCCAGGTCGACCACAAAGGTCTCGTTGGAAATTGTCTTGCCCAGCGCGATGGGAAGATCCATTTGCGTATTTTGAAACTTCTGGGCCGACAGCACGGATTTCATGGAAACGACCGAAGGTTTTTTGTTAGGCACTTCGATCCCGATGGTGCCCCTGCCCGGAATAGGCGCTATGATTCGAATTCCCAGGGCGGACAAAGACAAGGCGATATCGTCCTCGAGGTTCTTTATCTTGGAAATGCGAACCCCGGCATCGGGAACGATCTCATACAAGGTCACAGTGGGGCCGATCGTTGCCTTTATGCTGGCTATGCCAATGTTGTAATTGTTGAGCGTATCTACAATTCTGTCTTTGTTCGTTTCGAGCTCCGCCTTGTTGATGTGAATGTTCTCATTGGAATAGTCTTTTAGCAGACTAAGCTCCGGGAATCTGTATTTGGAAAGCTCCAGCTTCGGGTCAAACTCTCCAAAATCCTTCAGCAAGGTGTTGCTGAGGTTCTCAACAGTGTGCTCCTCAAAAACCGGGTTTTCAACTTCAATTTCTATATCCTCTTCTTTTTCGATCTTCTCAGAAGCTCGGACCGATGGTTCCGGAGGATCTTTTGGTGTCATTTCCGGAACTGTTTCCAGATTCAAGTCATGACTCTCCGATGATAGAGACTCCCCCGTCACCGTTTCAAAAGAGTCGAACTCCAGCTCGATCTCCTCCTCTGTGTTCTCATCCGTGCTCTCATAGGTTGTGCCCTTTACAAATCCATCGTCAGTCACATCTTCCTCCAAAATGTTCGGCTTTTCTTTTCTCTTTGGAGGGTTTGGCAACCAGCTCTTGATTTTTTGAGGCGTGATCTTAAAACGCAGGATGACAAAAATTAGGAAGGAAAACACCAGGATCAACAAAACGCCTATTTCTCCCAGATAGATCTGAAGGAAGTCATTCATCTCAAATCCGACTTTCCCTCCCATCAGCTCATTGTCCTTCTTCAAATGAGCCAGGGCAAGCGAGAGCCAGATCATAATCAGCATGCCGTTGAACCAGGGTTTATACAGCTGTTTCACCGGTATGTTGAGAATAATGTAAAGACCTGTAAAAAACAACAGGATGGGAAAGAGAAAAGTTGCCACCCCGAATCCGTCATATACGAAGAAATCTGCGAGAGTAGCTCCTAATTTTCCAAGAACGTTTTCCGCGCTTAATGTCTTGTCAGAAAGATCATTGAGTATGCTTTGATCTTTTTTCCAAACATGAAGGAAGGAATAGAACGAAATCAGGAGAAAGATGGAGGCACTGAAGACCAACACTCCAAAAACCAGGTGCGTTTGCTGGCTCTTAAAAAAGCCCCATAACTTACCCCCGCCTTTGCCTTTCTTTGCTTTGGAACTGGGTTTTTTCCGTTTCGCCATAGGCCACAAAAATACACAAATAATTTAGCTTACCATGGCTGTTGAAATCTCTAGAATTAGGGTCAACTAGCCCTTCTCAAAAGAGGTTTCCAACCTTTGGCGCATAGATGATTATGCCCACCACAATGGCCAAGACAGCTGCGAACCCTACACCACCCGCGGCGATATCTTTGATCCTGCCGATCTTGGGATCCGGCCCAGGATGGACGAAATCGCACAGTTTTTCAACTGCAGTGTTCAAACCTTCAGCGGAAAGAACCAGCCCGATACAAATCGTCTGGAGCATCCATTCAGTTGGCGAAATGTCCAGTAAAAAGCCGAGAATTGAAACAAGCACCCCGATCGCGAGCTGAACCATTATGCTGTGTTCTGAACGAACAAGTGTCAGCATGCCCCTGAAAGAAAAGCGCAAACTCTTGAGTCTGCCTTTGACAAAGCCATCTTGAGTTTTGCTCATGATCAAAAGGGTTTATGAATTACTCAACCCCGACATGGGATCGGTAGAATCAAATCATTTGAGTGCCTCCAGGGCAGCCTCATAATTCGGTTCCTGCGCAATTTCCGGAACCTGTTCCGTATAGGTTACGATCCCCTCTTCGTCAATGACTACGATTGCGCGGGAGTGCAGTCCCTTCATGGGTCCGTTCTTTATCGTCACTCCGTACCGTTTCCCAAATTTTCCGTTGATGAAATCGGACATTGTAATCACGTTTTCAATTCCTTCAGCAGCGCAAAACCGGGAATGAGCGAATGGCAAATCCTTTGACACGTTGATGAGAACAGTATTTTCCAAACCGGCAGCCGACTCATTGAATTTTCGCATGGAAGCTGCGCAGATTCCAGTATCAATACTGGGCGTTATATTGAGAAGGACCTTTTTGCCTTTGAAGTCTTTTAGCTTTCCGGTGGTTAGATCTGTTTTGACCAGTTTGAACTTGGGAGCCTTTTTTCCAATTTTGGGAAGTTTGCCAATTGTTTTGATCTGATTCCCTTTGAGTGTTATTTTAGCCATGTTTGCTTTTTATTGAAATTATACTCCATCAAATTTACGGAAAATAAAAACTCCGCAGGCCTCTGCGGAGTTTGAAATTTTTATGTTTGCCCCATACCCTAACGAGCCAAAAATGATTAGAGGTGAATCACCTCATCGTAAGCAGCGGCAACTGCTTCCATAACTGCCTCACTCATCGTCGGGTGGGGATGAATGGCCTTGAGAACTTCATGCCCTGTGGTTTCAAGCTTTCGGCCCAAAACGGCTTCTGCGATCATATCGGTCACTCCGGCCCCGATCATGTGACATCCAAGCCATTCACCGTATTTCGCATCAAAGATGACTTTCACAAAACCGTCGGATGCTCCGGCAGCTTTCGCCTTGCCTGATGCAGAGAATGGGAATTTGCCGATCTTCAGATCATAGCCTTCTTCTCTGGCCTGCTTTTCAGTCAACCCCACGCTGGCTATCTCCGGTGTCGCATAGGTGCAACCTGGGATGTTTCCATAATCAATTGGCTCCGGATTCAGGCCTGCAATTTTCTCAACGCAAGTAATTCCTTCAGCGGACGCAACATGGGCCAGTGCCGGACCGGGCACTACATCACCGATGGCGTAGTATCCCGGCAGGTTTGTCTGGTAAAAATCATTCACAAGGATTTTGTCCTTGTCGGTTACGATGCCCACGTCTTCCAGACCCAGATTCTCGATATTCGATTTGATTCCAACCGCAGAAAGCACGATATCTGCTTCAATCGTGGTTTCTCCTTTCTTGGTATCGACCGTTGCTACAACCCCTTTGCCTGAGGTATCAACTTTAGTCACACTGGAGGAGGTCATTACCTTGATTCCTGATTTTTTAAGGGAACGCTCGAATTGCTTGGATATCTCTTCATCTTCCAGCGGAACCACATTTGGCATGAACTCGATGATGGTTACCTCGGTGCCCATGGAATTGTAGAAATGCGCAAATTCTACTCCAATCGCACCTGACCCAACAACAATCATGCTTTTCGGCTGCTTTGGCAAAACCATGGCCTTGCGGTATCCGATTACCTTTTCACCGTCAATGGGCAAAAACGGCAATTCTCTGGAACGGGCACCCGTTGCAATGATCACGTGATCAGCGCTGTATTCTGTCACTTTTCCATCAGCATCTGTGACGTCCACTTTCTTTCCTGCCTTCACTTTCCCGTTGCCTTCAAGGATATCTATTTTGTTCTTTTTCATCAGAAACTGAACGCCTTTGCTCATGGATTCGGCAACGCCCCTGCTTCGTTTGATCACCGCCCCGAAGTCTTTATCGATTTCCTTGGCTTTGAGCCCGTAACTGTCAACATGCTTGAGATAATCATAGACCTGTGCGCTTTTCAGAAGCGCCTTGGTTGGGATGCATCCCCAATTGAGGCAAATTCCTCCCAATTCCTCACGTTCGACTACAGCTGTCTTGAAGCCCAATTGCGAAGCCCTGATGGCGGTTACATATCCACCCGGACCACTACCGATAATGATGATGTCGTATTTCATTTATTTTTAAATTATTTCCAGTTGCAGCAAAATCTTTTCCTTGATTTCGGACTGCAAATTTAATCAAATTTTATTGCTTTCACCGGACTTATTTTACTGACGATGTAGGAAGGTATCATGAGCATGAGAAGGCAGAGCACGAGGGTGCCCATATTGATGAAAAACCATGCCGGCACGCTGATGTACACCGGAGCCTCATTGACATAATAGGTCTCGGGATTCAACTGAATCACTCCAAAATATTTCTGGATCAGGAGCAAACCCAATCCTATGAGATTGCCCCAGAGCAACCCCTTTCCAATCAGGTAAGCCGCGTTGTAAAGGAAAATCCGACGAATGCTCCAGTTCTGGTTCCCAAGTGCCTTGAGCACACCTATCATCTGGGTTCGCTCGAGAATGAGAACGAGCAAAGCAGTGATCATATTGATTCCTGCGATGAGTATCATGACCCCAATGATCACGACAATATTCGTGTCAAAGAGGCTCAACCATTCAAAGATGGCTGGATATTTCTCAGCTGTCGTAAGGGCATTCAGGGTCGGGTCAATAGAGCGATAAACCTCCGCGCCCGTGTTGCGAAGCCGGTCAAAATCGTGGATGAAGACTTCAAATCCCCCCACCTGATCGGCTTCCCATTTGTTGATTCTTTGGATGTGGCGCAGGTCTCCTATGATGAAGGTCTCGTCAAATTCCTCGAATCCGGAATCAAAGATGCCTGCCACTTCGAATTTGCGGGAATTTGGGGCCTGGTTCGGGTCGTCCTTCACAAAGAACATATGAAAGCTGTCACCCGTCTTGAGTCGGAGGCGACTTGCTGTCTTGTTGGAGATCAGCACTTCATTCGAAAGCTCTTTATCGAAATTTGGAACCTTTCCTTCTTTCAGATACGAGCTGAAGAAGGTCCAGTCATAGTCTTTGTCAACTCCTTTCAGCACGATTCCTTCAAACTCATTGGGAGTCCTGATTATTCCTGCTTTGGTCGCAAAAACCTGTACTTTTTTCACATTGGGAACCCCATCGAAATCCGGATAAAAATCCTGATTGCGGGATACCGGCGAAACCGTTACTTTGGAGTTGTTCGCATCGTAGTGACTGATCTGAATGTCACCGTTGAATCCGGAAATCTTCTCCTTTATCTTTTTTTGGAGGCCCACTCCCGTGGCAACCGAGAATAGCATGACAACGATGCCGATAGCAATGGCCAGAATGGAAATGCGGATAATGGGAGAAGAAACACTGTTCTTGTATCGCTTGGAAGCAATGATCCTTTTGGCAATAAACAATTCGTAGTTCAACTTTCTTCTCTGCTAAAATCCGACCAAAAATACATATTTAATCGGACTGCTCCTAGTTTAATCAGACTGCTTCGTGAAGAAGTTTTTTGGCCAGCCTCTTTCCTCTCAGAATCATAAAGGCAGCCGTTTCTTCAGCTTTTCCACAATGTTGAATGCAGCCGGACAGATTTCGGTGTTTGTGATGGTCAGATTTGTGATCTGAATGAATCTTTTTCGGTCGGTATGCGGATATTCCCTGCATGCCTTTGGTCGGGACTCATAAATGAAGCAGGCGTTGTCACTTCCCAAAAAGGGGCAGGGCGCTTCTTTGAGAACCATGAAATCATCTTCATCTCTGCGCAAATACTCACTGACAAAGCTGGCCTCCCTCATTTTCAGCACCCTTGAGATGCGACTGATGTCCTTGTCGGTGAAAATAGGGCTCGTGGTTTTGCAACAATTGCCACAGGTCAAACAATCCGTATTGGCAAATTCTTCCTCATGAAGCTCCTGCATGATCAGATCAAGCCTCTTTCTGGGCTTTTTCCTCAGTTTGCTGAAATACTTTTTGTTTTCAACTCTTTTTTCCTGAGCTTTTTGAGGCAGATCACTCAATAAATGTTCTACGGATGAAGACATTGGTTCAAAAGTAAGACATCTTATCAGAAATCACCGGAAAATAATTAATTTTGCCGCTCATTGAAAAACAATTCCAGGTGATCCACGGCATATTAGATCCAATAGTAAAAGCAGGCTTGAAAAGCATCTATGACGTAGAGGTTGAAAGCCTCGAGTTTCAGGAAACGCGCAAAGACTTTGAAGGAGATGTGACCCTGGTGGTTTTTCCTCTGCTCAGACAGATCAAGGGAAATCCGGCTGCTATCGCGGAAGCCGTCGGAAACTACCTGGTCGAAAACTCAGAGTTTGTCTCTGGGTTCAATGTGATCAAAGGGTTTTTGAACCTGGTCATTACAGATGAATACTATCTCAACTATTTCAATGAGCTGGATAAAAATGAGGATTTTGGGCGGATAGAGCCCGCTCCGGACGGTGATGCGATAATGGTCGAATATTCCTCGCCAAACACCAACAAACCGCTTCACCTGGGACACATTCGCAACAACCTGCTTGGCTATTCGGTATCAGAAATTCTAGCAGCTTCAGGCAAAAAAGTCTACAAAACGCAGATCATCAATGACCGGGGAATCCATATCTGCAAGAGCATGATAGCCTGGCAGCATTTTGGAAACGGAGAGACCCCTCAAAGCACAGGAATCAAGGGTGACAAGCTCGTGGGCAACTACTATGTCAGGTACGACCAGGAGTATAAAGAACAGGTGAAAAGCCTGATCAATGAAGGACTTGATCCGGAAGAGGCGTCAAAGAAGGCCCCCATTCTCCTGGAGGCTCAGGAAATGCTTAGGAAATGGGAATCCGGTGACCCCGATACGGTGGCCTTGTGGAAGACCATGAATCAATGGGTTTATGAGGGTTTTGACGAGACCTATGAAGCACTGGGAGTCGATTTTGACACCAAGTACTATGAAAGTGACACTTACCTGCTCGGAAAAGAATTTGTGGCCGAGGGGCTTGAAAGAGGAATCTTCTATCGTAAAGACGACGGCTCCGTCTGGATAGACCTCACCGAAGAGGGACTGGATGAGAAGATAGTTCTAAGAGCTGACGGAACAGCCGTTTACATGACCCAGGACATCGGAACAGCCATTCAGAGAATCGCTGACTTTCCTGACATAAACGGGCTGGTATACACGGTTGGGAACGAGCAGGACTATCATTTCAAAGTGCTTTTTCTCATTCTAAAGAAAATGGGCTTCGAATGGGCACAAAACCTGCATCACCTTTCTTACGGCATGGTAGACCTTCCCGAGGGAAAAATGAAATCGAGAGAAGGCACGGTTGTCGATGCTGACGATCTGATGACCGAGATGACCAATACGGCCAGGGACATTTCGCGCGAACTCGGAAAGCTCGATGGCTACTCAGAAGTCGAGAAGGAGGAGCTTTACCGCATTATAGGCCTGGGAGCCCTTAAGTATTACATCCTGAAGGTGGATCCGAAAAAAAGAATCCTGTTCGACCCGAAGGAGTCGATAGACTTCAACGGGAACACCGGTCCTTTCATCCAATACACCTACGCCCGGATTCAATCCATACTCAGAAAGGCTGACTTTGATTACAGCGAGCCCGTTGGGCAGCTCGGTCTCGATCCCAAGGAAAAGGACCTGATAAAGCTTCTGGAAGGTTATCCTGAATTGCTTCAAACGGCAGCCAAAAGTCTCAGTCCGGCCCTGATAGCGAATTATACCTATGACCTGGTCAAAGCCTATAATTCTTTTTATCAAACGGTTCCTATTCTCGGGGTGACAAATGAAAGAGAGAAGAAGTTCCGGGTGCAGCTTTCTGAGGCAATCGGCTTTGCCATCAAGTCGGCATGCTCGCTTTTGGGGATAGAAGTTCCAACACGTATGTAACCCAACTAGCAGAGCTTCAATTGGTGGCTCTTTTGTCAAATGACGGGAATTCGGTACCTTAGTACGCTAAACTTTTTACTAATACACGTATTAGAAGTACGTTTTTTATGTTTCTGTTATGATTAAAAGAAAAGTAATTATCCCCCTCTTCTTACTTTTATCATTTTATATGAGTCAGGCACAGCTGATCATGATTGATGGTGAGACCGGTGAGTTTAAATACGAAGAGGTCGTGCAAGCACCCGGTTTATCGATGAGTGAAATCAGGGAAAGAGCCACAAGATGGCTAACTGAATACTATGTTTCAGAAGATTCGGTTCATGTAGACTCTGCGGGCATCAGCAGACTCTGCTCAAACGAGATCAGATGGATCCTGATCAAAAAAGGAATTGACATCGAGGTCTTTTTCGATGTGAATATTCGGTTCAAAGATGGCAAATACAAATATGCGTTCTCTGATTTCAGGGAAGGAAAAATGGTCAGAGGTGAATTGCAGAGCATGAGTCTGAAGACTTACATAGACCGCTTTCCACAAACCTACCAAATAGGAATCGAGGAGCCTATAGATGCCGAGATAACAAAGGCCATCAACAGTTTGAATTTCTTTGTTATGAACGGGGCGATGGAAAAGCCGGAAGAAGACTGGTAGTCTAGCTTCACATTAATTCCAAAACCCTTTCCAGGGCCATTCCACGTGAAGCTTTGATCAAAAATGTAGTGTTTTCAAATTCAAGAGTGGCAAAATGTGCCGCAAAGTCCTCGTATTTTGGATAGAAGGCGACTCTTTCGTTTTCCAGAACGACCTCCGCGAAGTTCCGTCCAATTAAATAGATAGAATCCACGGGTATTGAAGCGATGAGTTCTGCAATTTTCTGATGTTCCAGGGCGCTAGCTTCACCAACCTCGAACATATCCCCCAGAATGGCAACTTTGTGCTGAGCAGCAATTCCTTTTAGATTGGCAATGGCCGCTTCCATACTGTTTGGGTTCGCGTTGTAGGCATCCAGTATGATCGTATTCGACCTTCTGTGGATCACCTGGGACCGATTGTTCGAAGGCCGATACGATTCGATTCCTTTAACCACATCCCCTGGGGCCACTTCAAAGTACTTCCCAATACACGCCGCTGCCGCCATGTTCTGATAATTGTAAGCTCCGATCAGCTCACTCCTGATCTCATGGCCTTCAAACTCCATCCTCACGAACGGATCTGCGTCGACGAACTGAACCTCACATCCCTTGTCATCATTACCCGAATTTTCACTCTGACCAATGACATATCGATTCATAGAGGCTGTTCGCTCCATTTGAACCGGGTCAGGAGCATTGACGAAAACCATTTTATCGTGTGCCGCTAGATGCCTGTACATTTCGGTTTTCCCCTCGATGACTCCCTGTAGGCTTCCAAATCCTTCAAGGTGGACTCTTCCGAAATTCGTGATGTATCCATAGTCCGGATAAGCAATATCACAGAGAGCTCCAATTTCACCGGGATTATTCGCCCCCATCTCCACGACGCCGATCTCGGTAGTCTCATCCATCTGAAGCAGGGTCAGTGGAACCCCGATGTGATTGTTGTAATTCCCCTGCGTTGCCCAACACTTGTATTTCTGGCTCAAAACCCCATAGATGAGCTCTTTCGTTGTGGTTTTCCCATTGCTGCCTGTGAGGGCTAGAATCGGCACCCCCAATTTCCTGCGATGATAAGTCGCCAGTTCCTGAAGTGCATCTAGGGCATCATCTACAAGAATCATTCGGCTGTCTGTTTCATACACGGCATCGTCAATCACCGCATAAGCAGCTCCCTTTTCAAGAGCCTGCCGGGCATAAACATTGCCGTCGAAATTACCGCCCTTAAGCGAAAAATAAATGGCATTCTCAACATTCAGGCGCGTGTCTTTGACTACTTTCGGATGTGCGCGAAACAAGGAGTAAAGTTCTTCTATTCTCATGTGATAAATGTAAAAAAAAGCTCCGTATCGTTTGGATACGGAGCTCAAATTATTTTGACTCTTTCAAAGGACGAAAAAGAATTACTTTCTCATTTCCTTGCGCCTTCTCGAGTAAGACATCTGTCCTAGTTTGTCAGTGGCACACCTGAAACCGATATAGTTGGTTGCCATGTACTCAGGCAAGTATCTTCTCTGTGCAGGATCCAGCCAGTAGGCTCTGTCCTTCCAGGAACCGCCCTTGAATACACGAGTCTGGTCGCTGATCAAAGTGTTTCTTGTTTTTGTATCATACTGCTGGATGATCAAACCACTCTCACCGATCTGACGTGGAATCTGTGGTGAATTGTACATTCTTGGCTTGTTGTCGATCTCATCCTCATCCCTGAAAAACTGTTTGGTAGAGGCGAGGTCTCCATCCCTGCTGTCTATGTTGTACGCCTTCTCATAGTTTCTTCTCATGAAGGCATCTCTTTTGGTTACAGGCACGTATTTCACACTACCTGGTAAATCCTTGGGTACGATCTTCCCGTTGTCAAGCGTGTCGAATTCCACACTGTTGTAGTCAACGATTACCACATTCCCTTCCTTGTCAATCTTCTTTTTGGTGAAGACATTTCCACGGAAGTAACTGAAGTCATTGGCATCATTGTCAATGATTGGCCTGTAAACATCAGCCACCCACTCTGCTACGTTTCCGCCCATGTCGTACAAACCAAAAGCATTGGGCTTGTAAGATTTGATTCGCATCGTGATGTCGGCTCCGTCATTACTCCAACCGGCCAGTCCACTATAGTCTCCCTTGCCTTGTTTGAAGTTGGCCATTTGGTCACCTCTGTATCGTCTGGAAGTCTCACGGGTCGAATTCCCGTTCCAGGCGTATTTCTTTCTTCCTCGAAGTGTGTTGTACTCTCTGTTCTCTACCTCAGCTTTCGCTGCATATTCCCATTCTGCCTCTGTAGGCAAACGGAAGCGTTGCGCCAAAATACCGTCTGAAGTCTTAACGTGACGACCCGTAAAAGAACCACTGGATGATTTCTCTTTCTTCGAGAAGTCCCTGATTCCTTTGTAATAGATCGACGAATCACCATCGAACAACAAGTTCGGGTTGGTCAGGTAAGTCTCGGTGTCAAAACGGTTCGCTCCCTCCACTTTAAGTGAATCAAGATCGAAAAGGGTGTGCAACACTCCTTTTTCAATGAGAATTTTCTCGTTCACCCTGTCGGTTCTCCATTTGCAATATTCTGTTGCCTGTCTCCAGGACACTCCTACAACCGGATACTCGGCATAAGCAGGGTGTCTCAGGTAATTCTCAGTCAACAATTCATTGTATCCCAAAGTGTTTCTCCAAACAAGAGTATCGGGCAAAGCAGCCTGATAGATTTTGCGATAGGTGTCGTCAGACGGAGGAAAAACTTTCTCCAGATACTGCAAATAAAGCAAGTACTCGATATTTGTCACCTCAGCTTCATCCATGTAAAAGGATCGAACCTGTTGCTTCACAGGAGTCGTGTTCCAGTCAAACATGACGTCGTCCTGAACACTACCCATCGTAAAGGTACCACCTTCGATAAGAACCATGCCCGGTGGCGGTCCGGACTCCTTATAGTTGGCATTCGCTTGGAACCCGCCGTATTTCGGATTATTGTACTCCCAGCCCGTCAGGGTCGAAACACCCTTGTTGCTTTTGCTGCAACTCGCCATAAGCACGGCCAAGAGCCCGAGGAGAAGTAATCTGTTACTGCTAAACTTTTTCATAATTATTGTTGACTTTATTTAGATATACTAAAACTAACGCAAGGTTTGACATCCAGTGAATATCAACTTCAATCTCGCTTTCAATGCTTGTATAACGATTGTTTTTTACCTTTATTATGTGTATTGTTGTAAATTCTCATAATTTAAGACTTTAATCCCATTCATGCGCACACGGGCACTTTCTTTACTCCTTTTTTTGATATTTACACTGTGGAGTCACAGCCAGGTCTCGGATTCGCAATCCTTCGAGCTCGTATGGGAACAATCACAGCTGCAATCCTCCCGGTACGGCATCGATCTGAGGATTCCAACAGTTCAGAACCAGGGATTTGACTCAAGCGGTCTGCCCATGTACTCTGCTTCCTTTAACGTGCAAAACAAAGGAATCGTGCTCGACTACCAAATTATTAATGTTAAATTTTCCTCAATTTCCAGCCAGGAGCTTTCTGGTATTCGTCAAGAGGACATTCCTTCATCCCTTGACCCGAAGTTTTCACTTTCTTCCATCAGAGGTAAAACTCTTGCTACCATAGACATCAATCCTTTAATCCGCCAAGATGGACAGGTGAAAAAGATTGTGTCTTTCACTGTGAACTATACGATTGGTGGCGAAGGGGGACCCAACACGATGAACCGATCCGGGATAACCTCGTTCAAAGACAATTCGGTTTTGAGAACAGGGACCTGGTACAAATTCAGGATTGACACGACGGGAATATTCAAAATCGACAGGGAGCTTCTCCAAGAAATCGGAATCAACACTTCTGGACTGGATCCGAGGAACATACGGATTTACGGGAATGGTGGAGCCATGCTGCCTCAACGCAACGATCAGTTTCGCCATGATGACCTGGAAGAGAACGCTTTGTACATTGAAGGAGAGCAGGATGGTGTTTTTGACGATTCCGACTATATTCTGTTCTACGGTCAGGGACCCGAAAACTGGGTTGTCGATACTTCGGATTTCTTTGAAACCCGTCACAAGACGAATCTCTACAGCGATTACGCGTATTATTTCATAACTGCAGACCAGGGGCAGGGGCGTCGCATCGGAACCGTTCCTCCTCTGGATCAATCAGCAGGAGTTGTTTTGAATACTTATCACGATTTTGCTCTGCACGAGGTTGATGAGATCAATTTGTTCTCGAACGGGCAGCAATGGCTTGGTGAAGACTTCAGCTTCCAGGAAACGAGAAGATTCAGTTTTGATTTCACCGACCTGGACACCTCCCGGGAGCTCAGCATTCGACTCCGCGGTGCTGCGATCTCCTTTTCGAATACAGCCATGAGCGCCACCCTGAACGGTGCAATGTTGGTCAACCTCAATTTCAGGGCCCAAAGCCCGAATTCTCTCACCCTGGCCTCGACCAGTGAAGAATCGTCACCCTTCAGCTCGAGTTCGGATCAGCTTCAAATACAAGTCAATTATGACAATGGAGGCAATCCTTCTTCAAGGGCTTATCTGGACTATATAGAAATACTCGGCTCCAAGAACCTTGTGGCGAGAGACCGCCAGTTTGGATTTAGAAATGTCGATGCGACATCAGAGGGAACAATTTATGAATATGTCATACAGAATGCGGCTAACGTTGCACACCTTTGGGATGTCACGGATCCTTTGAATCCGGGTGCCATCACGAACCTCTCAAATGATCAGGACTTTCGCTTCCGGTTCAGGGGCGGCGAACTCCGGGAATACGCACTGAGCACGGGAGGAGATTTCAGGGTGCCCGAGGCCCTGGAGAATTCACCCATTGAAAATCAAAATCTTCACGCCTTGAAAGATCTCGATTACCTGATCATCACACGGGATTATCTGATCGGGGAAGCTGAGAGAATAGCAAATTATCACCGGGAAGTCTCGGGCCTGAATGCGGCCGTGGTAGATCTTGAACAGGTGTACAATGAATTCTCTTCCGGTTCTCCGGACTTGACTTCAATTCGCGACTTTGTCAGGCATCTATACATGAATTCGAACCCTGACCGCAGAATCAGGTACCTTTGTCTCTTTGGTGACGCCTCCTTTGACTTCAAGGACCGAATCTCAGACAACAACAACATCGTTCCCGCATTTCAAAGCTTTGAGAGCTTCAACCTGGCCACATCCTATGTGACCGATGACTATTTCGGAATGATGGATGATTCGGAAGGCGATCTCGGAAGTGCAGACAAACAGGACGTCGCTACAGGAAGATTTGCTGTCACGACACTTTCTGAAGCCCAGGATGCAGTCAATAAGACCCTTAATTATTATGCTGTGAATTCATTTGGAGACTGGAGAAACACGGTGACCTTCGTCGCCGACGATCCGGATGAGCCAAACGAGTTCATTCTTCAGCAAACTGTCGATCTCATTGCCCAGGAAGTCGAATCCTCCCGGCCCGAATTCAATTTGAAAAAAATCTATTCGGACGCATATCCCCAGGAATCTACGGCAGGTGGAGAACGCTATCCAGCTGTGAATCAAGCCATCGATAACGCTGTGGAATCAGGGTCACTGGTGCTGGACTATTTCGGACATGGCGGAGTGAATGGTTGGGCCAATGAGCGCATTCTGGAGGTTCCCCAGGTTCAGGGATGGTCAAATTACAACACCCTTCCCTTGTTTATCACGGTTACCTGCGAATTCGCACGCTACGACAATCCACTGAGGCCAACGGCCGGAGAATTCGCTCTCCTCAACAGAAAGGGAGGACCTGTATCGTTAATATCCACCACACGTGAGATCTTCATCAGCGTGGGCCAGGTGTTCAACAGGACTTTGTTCGAGCAGCTTTTTGACCCCGAAAATGAATCATACAGCATTTCGGAGGCGCTCATGTACTCCAAACATGAATTCGGATCGCCGCAACGACTTTTCGTTTACTTCTTCGGGGATCCCGCGATGAGACTGGCCCTTGGAAAGCCCGACATAAAACTCACCCGAATCAACGGAAAGGACATAGGACAGCAAGCCGATACCCTTAAAGCACTTTCGAGAATAAACCTCGAAGGTGTCGTAACGGATGCTACTGGAAATCCTGCAAACAATTTCAATGGCACGTTAAGCGCCACTATATTCGACAAGGCACTGAACAAAAGCACCCTGGACAATGACAATTTTGGCAGGAAAATGGAATTCAGCTCGATCGAGAGCAAGATTTTCAGGGGGCGGGCGTCGGTTACTGATGGAAAATTCGCCTTTGAATTTATCGTGCCCAGAGACATTCGCATCGCATACGGTCAGGCCAAAATCAGTCTGTATGCCGACAACCAGCAGCTCGACAAGGCAGGAGCCGACCGATCTGTGGTCGTTGGGGGTGTGGATCCAAATGCGCCAGAAGACAACCTGGGCCCGACGATTCAACTATTCATGAACGACGAATCGTTTGTTGATGGAGGAAACACCAGCTCCTCACCCCTGCTCTATGCCATACTGGAAGACGAATCCGGGATCAACACCTCCATTACCTCCGTCGACCACGACATCATCGCCATACTCGACGACGACAATGCCAATCCTTATGTCCTGAACGACTACTATGAAACTGAGCTTGATGATTTTAAGAAGGGCAAAGTGAAGTTTCCATTCAGGGACCTGGAGCCCGGATTGCACAGCGTGAAATTTAAATGTTGGGACACGTACAATAATCCATCTGAATCGACGTTAACTTTTATTGTAGTCAATGACAACGACTTAATATTAAGTAATGTATTGAATTATCCGAATCCGTTCGTGAACTACACCGAATTTTGGTTCAATCACAACAAACCGAATGAGGCCCTGGAAGTTCAGGTGCAAATTTTCACGATCTCGGGTAAACTCATAAAGACCCTTAACCAATCCGTTCAATCTGACGGTTTGCTCTCCAGGGAAATCACCTGGAACGGACTCGATGATTTTGGGAACAAAATTGGTAAGGGCGTTTATGTATACAGACTTCATGTTAAATCGGTTTTATCAAATGCTTCGGCAGAAAAATTTGAGAAGCTCGTCATTCTGCAATAGCAATAACAAGAAGTTCTCAACCCTAAAATGGTTCTTTCAATGAAAAAATTAAGCGTCGTTGTCCTAGTTGTGCTCCTGGGATTTTCAAATGCAAATGCCCAGAATGACGAAGTCAACCCGATTACAACTGCCGCACCCTTTCTTCTAATCGCTCCTGACGCACGCGCGGGAGGTCTTGCCGACATGGGAGTCGCCACCTCTCCGGATGTGAGCTCACTCCATTACAATCCGGCCAAATATGCGTTTTCCGAATCCCAATGGCAGATCGGACTGAATTACACCCCCTGGTTGAGAAACCTCACCAATGACGTGAGT
>JAUIKV010000210.1 GCA_030430615.1 Bacteroidia bacterium | reverse complement strand
AGAAATCTCGAAGAATTGAAGGTCCGGATTCACTTGTCTTGCGTAATCCTTGAGCTTATCCAGGTCAAAGTTCAAATGGGGCAGAAGATCGATTTTGTTGATCAGGCAAATGTCTGAAGAATGGAACATGTCGGGATACTTCAAGGGTTTGTCTTCTCCTTCAGTAATGCTGAGTATCACGATTCTATGCCGCTCGCCCAGGTCGAACATGGAAGGGCATACCAGGTTGCCCACATTCTCAATCATTAGGATTGACTCGTCAGCCGGCGCTAACTGTTTGACAGCATCAAATACCATGTCACTCTCAAGGTGGCAACCTTTTCCCGTATTGATTTGTATCACAGGAATTTCAAGGGCATGGATACGATTCGCATCCTGCAGGGTTTGCTGATCGCCTTCAATCACAGTAAATGAAATCTCGCTCTTCAGGTCCTTGAGGGTTCGCTCGAGAATCGAGGTTTTTCCCGATCCCGGGGAACTGACCAGATTGAGTGCCAAAATCTGCTTGGCCTCAAAATAGCCGCGGTTTCGCGCCGCTTGCATGTCATTTTGAAGCAGGATGTTCTTTTCTACTTCCAGCACTGTGCCCCTGTGATCGTGCTCGTGGTGAGAGTGGGTGTGACTGTGTCCGTGGTCATGACTGTGTCCGTGATCGTGAGAATGCCCGTGCTGGTGAGAATGTTCATGCGAATGAGAATGACCTTCATGATGATGATGGTTATGGTGATGGCCATGATCATGAGTACTCTCTTGGGAGTGATTTTGAGATGGCTTTCTCAGGACGGCTTTGCCGTCAGGAGAGCCGCAACCGCAGGTTCCGCACATAATTCTTAGGCTTTAAAACTGAACGTTCAATCAAAGATACATAAAAAGATGAGCAATGAAGTAACGTTTGGCACGTTCCAGGTTTCTCCTGGCTTCAGAGCTCAGCCCCGTTTTCAACTCCCATTCTTTTCCTTCTATCCCAAGGATCAGGCACTCGGGATCCTTTCCATAAATGGCTGAGCACAGCGAATGCACCGTGTCAGGATGAAGGCTGTGACTGTTCAGTTCCTTCAGGCGCTCCCTGGCGCAGGGCTTTAAGTAAAACCCCTCCTTTGTGGTCTCTTTTGTGGCATCAACAAAAATAATCCGGTCGTAATGGGAGATCAGCTCGGCATCCTCGATCTGAAGCTGATATCGGTAATCGAGTTCGAGATCCTTGATTCCTTGTTCATTTAAAAAATCAATGAATTTCCATCCCAGGCCGTCATCTTTACGCCCGGAGTTTCCAATGCCCAAAACCAGGGTTCTAATCGTTCTTTCTTCTGACATCAATTGTGTTTCCGTTGGAATCAAATAGCGAAACCTCGAGAGGCATTTTACCGAGTGCATGCGTCGCGCAGCTGAGACATGGATCGTATGCACGGATCGCAACCTCAACTTTGTTCAGGAGATTCTCACTAATTTCAGCTTTTCCACTGATTTCATTATCGGCCACCCATTTGACGGCCTGATTCATGGCTTCGTTGTTGTGCGTTGTTGAAACAATGAGGTTGCATCGTGTGATCCTGTCTTTCTCGTCCACCTGGTAATGGTGGATCAGGGTGCCCCGGGGAGCCTCGATGATTCCAATGCCCTCATTTCTTCGCTCTCCTCTTCTTACAAGATCATTGCTCAAAAGGTCGTCATCTTCCAGAAGATCCTTCATCATTTCTGCGCAATGCAACAGTTCGATCAGGCGCGCCCAATGCGAGAACATGGTTTTATTGCAGGTCTTTCCCTGATTGGCATCCAGGAAGTCAAGCCTTTCATAGGCCGCCAAAGGTGTTGAAATACCCTCGCAGACGTTTAGACGTGCCAGGGGCCCGACCCGGTTCCATCCCTCAGAGCGACCCAGGTGCTTCAAATAAGGGAACTTGAGATAGGACCATTTTTCAACCCCCTCGTAGAAGTAATGCTGATAATCTTCGTCTTCAATGTCATCCAGGGTTTTGTTGCCCTTGGAGTCGATCGCTCTGAGGCGTCCGTCATAAAGTTCCAGGTAACCGTCTTTGGCGTTGACCAGGCCCAGGTGTCCCGACGGATAAGCAGCGAAGTCATTCAGCCAGTGAGCATTTTGCCTGTGATAGACTTTCATGAAGTCGATGATTTCCTGTGACCAGGAGATCATTGTGTCGATGGACGGTATTTCTTTTCCATTGAGGAAATAATCTCGCTCACGCACTGTTATTTTCTTGTGCACCCCTCCTGGGGTGGTTGAGATGCCATGGATTTTCTTGCCGGCGATCATCTTTATGATTTCCTGTCCGAATTTTCGCATCAGGATGCCCTTTTTGGCCAGTTCGGGGTATTCCATGGCTACGCCTACCACATTGCGCAATTCAGGTCCCGATCTGAATCCGAAGAGCAAATCAGGTGAGGCCAGGTAGAAGAAGTGCAGCGCATGCGACTGAAAGATCTGTCCGTAGTGCAGGAGCTTTCTGATCTTTTGTGCTGTGATCGACAGTTCATGGGGCTCCAGCCCGACAATGCGATCAATCGCTTTGGCAGCGGCCAAGTGATGACTTACAGGACAGATACCGCACAAACGCTGAACCATGACAGGTGCTTCCCAGTAAGGATGCCCCTGGATAAATTTTTCAAAGCCCCTGAATTCGACTATATGGAAAAAGGAGTCCTTGACATTGTTATTCTCATCAAGATGAATAGTCACCTTGCCGTGGCCTTCAACGCGGGTTACCGGATCTATGACAATCTTGTTTTCCATTTTCTTTGACTTTAGTCGTATTTGAATTCTTCATGTGTGATGGTCATTTCCTTGCCGAGCAGCACACTCTTGACTGCCTTCCAGATATGTTCCGCACTTGGTGGGCATCCGGGAATGAAATGGTCAATTTTCACAATTTCGTTACACGGATACACGTTGTTAAGCAGCTTGGGAATGTCTTCGTGATTGGGTATGACATTGGCCCCAATCTCGCTTGTTATCCCATGGATATAGGCCTCTTCAAGGCATTCTTTCAGCGGAACGAAATTCCGCATGGCAGGAATTCCACCCATGATCGCACATTCGCCAAACGCGATGAGGATGTCGCATTTCTTTCTGAATTCCCTCAGTACCTCCACATTCTCTGAATTACAGCAGCCTCCTTCTATCAGGCCCACGTGGCAGCGTTTGCTGAAGTTCTTTATGTCCGTCAGAGGTGACTTGTTGAATTCTATGATCTCGAGCATGTCGATCAGCTCCAAATCAATATCGAGCAACGACATGTGGCAGCCGAAGCAGCCCGCCAGAGAAGTAGTTGCAACGATGAATTTCTCATCGTCTCCCTTGAAGGAGCAGCTCTTTGCCATGGGGGTCGATTTGCTCTTTCCGAAGATGTCGTATTTTCTTTCACCGAAGGGCTCTTTGTGGATCATTCCCTTGACGAGAATGGCTCCCACCGGACAAAGGTTCATAGCTCTAAGGGCATCGGCTTCGGAGAGCTTCTCTTCCTGTTCATAATCGATTCGAACCCGGGTATTCACGCCTCGATTCACAAAAGAAAAAACATCCATTCCTCCTGGGGATTGAATTTCTTCCACGCAGCGCTTGCAAAGTATGCAACGGTTCGAATCCATGATCATGCGCGAGGGGTTGAAATCTTTGAACTTGTTGCTGAACACGTGAGAGAAGCGAGACACTGTGATTCCCATGTCGTAGGCCAGGTTCTGCAGATCGCAGTTACCGCTCTTCTCACAAGAAGGGCAGAAGTGATTGCCTTCTGCAAAAAGCATCTCAATAATCGCCTTTCGGGTATCGACAAGCTCGGGGGTGTTTACCTCGACCTCCATGCCTTCTTCGACCTTTTGGGTGCAGCTCGTGGTCAGTTTGCCATTGATTTTTACCGTGCAAATACGGCAGGTTCCCAGGGAGTTCTCAATCTCCCGGAAATGACATAAAGTAGGAATGTAAATACCCTTCTCCTTGGCCGCATCGACCACTTTCTTTCCTTTTGTCACTTTGTATTCTCGTCCGTCTATTACGATTTTGACTAGCTCATTCATCTGCGTGTTGGATTTCGTGAATAATGGTGTCGTAGTCTTGAACTACTTTGGAGACGTCAAAACTCTGATTGTAGTCGCTCTCCGCCAGCAGGCATTTGCTGAATTCATGGGGGAACTTGAGTATTGCCGTAAGGAGGCAGTTCGTTGAGGTCTTCCCGAGACCGCAGCGGCTTGACTGTTTGATGATGGTGCTCCATTTGCGAATGTCGTCGACGTCCTTGCTGTCGGCATGGCAAAGTTGGATCTTTCTCAGCTTTTTGTTCAGAAGGAAGTTACCGGTTCTGCAAGGGGCGCAGATCCCACAGGATTCCGAAACGAAAAAATCAGCGATGTTCTTGAAGATGCTCATAAAGTCACGATCCCTGTTGAAGACCATAAATGAACCTCCGCTTCTCAGGCCAATGGCGCTCATCTTCTGCGCATAAAGTATGGGGTCATCGAATTCGAATTGTATATGCTCTCCCAAAAGGTTCTCGCCCGATATCTCCCGGTCAAAATCAGCTTTGGAGAGACATTCCCCCGCATAACCATTAAACAGAATCAAGTATGGATCCTCAGCTTGCATCAGATTGAGAAGATCACGGAGCTTCATGCCCCATTCTATTTCATAGATTCCCGGCTTGCCGCAATCTCCCGAAACGCTGATCAGTTTGGTTCCAGGCGTGGCAGGCGTGCCAATTTTGAGGTACCGATCCACACCCATTTCAAGTATTCTCGGAACAGCGCACAGGGTCTCGACGTTATTGACAACTGTCGGTTTGCCGAGGAAACCTCTTTCAACGGGGAAGAATTCTTTGGTGCTGGATTCTCCTCTCTTTCCTTCCATGGAGGCTATCAGGGCAGTCTCCTCCCCACAGACGTACGCACCTGCACCGAGATACACGGATATCTCAAAATTGAAGCCCTCTCTTTGCCTGATCGACTGGCCGAGCAGGTTCTTATCCTTGAACTCTTCGATGATTTTTTCGATCCTCT
>JAUIKV010000209.1 GCA_030430615.1 Bacteroidia bacterium | reverse complement strand
TATTTGATTCACAATCTGCGAGCCAGGATCAATGCCCAACCCATGAAACCCTACCTTCCTCAAAATGATTTCCTGACACTGATTTCCGCCGGTGAAAAGTATGCGCTAGGTACCAAGTTTGGATGGACATTCCGAGGAAAGTGGGTTTGGAAAATGAAAGATCGAGTTGATCGAAAGTTCATGGAACCATTTCATCAGATCAGAATTAATGCAGGGATTTTAAAAAATGAAAATTAAACAAACATCTCTTGACCGGGGAAGAGATTTTTGGTTTTTTAAAAGCGCGTGACGAATCGGTTTATTTCCCCGTCCGCACCAGTCATTAATGGTGGATGTAGCTCAGTGGTAGAGCTCCTGATTGTGGTTCAGGCTGTCGCGGGTTCGAATCCCGTCATTCACCCTTCTTTATTTCGTTGCTCTAAAATTCATCCAAAGTTTGATGTTCGATTCTTCATTTTCACGTGCTGCTAAACAATTGAATTTTGAGCTATCCTTTGTGAGCTATGCAGGCTCTGTTGGATCAAACCCTCGCAGTATCGAGAGGCAATTTTAGCTTCAGGAACAATCAGACAACCATAACTGGAATTTTAAAAGCGTTTGAGCAGTGAGTTAGCGGTGTAATACGAAGTCGGTATAAAACGCGACATCCAAAATTCTCGCCTTTGACCACCAATATTCACTTTAGAAAAATTCCCTTCATAAATATCGGAATAGGCTCCGATGCTTATGAAGCTGGAATTTGGGTGTCAAAGATTTACGTCAAAGATTTACGAATCCCCGTTGGGGATGAAATTGGATGGTTAGATTAATGGTGTGGAATTCTCCTTGCCGGGAATGGATGCTGGACGGGTTGAATCCCATCGGGATTCTGGAGCACAGCCCAGGGTTGCGCGAATAGCGCTACCCTGGGTCAACGCGTCAACCTGGAATTTTGGGTGTCAAAGATTTAATTTGGGTGTCAAAGACTTACGAACTCCCGTTGGGAATGAAATTGGATGGTTAGATTAAATGGTGTGGAATTCTCCTTGCCGGGAATGGATGCCGGACGGGTTGAATCCCATCGGGATTCTGGAACACAGCCCAGGGTTGCGCGAAAAGCGCTACCCTGGGTCAACGCGTCAAATTTTCAACAACCCTGTAAGCGGTTGTGCCTTTTCATGTTGGACATCCGACAAATCGTGCGCCCTGGTAGAAGATGTGATCTGGACGAGATCCCAGCATTCTACCATCAATTACCGTTTAACCCCCAAAACCCGTTCCACCATCGCCATCCCCACCCGCTCCTGTTCCAGTCGCAGGGTATTCCCAAACCGGTTCTGCTGCAGGTCCTGGTAAAGGCGTTGTTCGGTTTGGGTGAGGTGGGGGAGTTGGCTGGTTGTGGGTTTGGGTTCTTGTCCCCAGAAGTGTCGGTGGGCGAGGAGGGTTTGTTCGTCCATTAAGATGGATTCGACGTGGGGGAAGACGGTGCGGAGTTCGTTGAGCGCGCGCTATTGGACCGCTACGTGATGAAGGACACACCGGGCTTCCAGATCATTGTGACAGAACACGCGAATCTACGCGACGACTGGTTTCAAGAAGCAATCGTCGAAACACCATGGACGAAACCTCCGACATTGGTCCCCGACGATTGGGAAGGAAAGATATAGGCCATGTTATCCCCAAAACTCATCAACCATTATCGAAGCTTTCTTGCAATTAAACCCAATTCTGACTGGAATAAGTATAAACATGCGAACATCTAAAAAGAATAAAAGTTCCCGAAAAGGGAACTTTGGGCTTGCGCGCAGGATGCCTAAGGATCAAAGTGGGATGAGAATTATAGCGGTGCGCACATTGCAGGAGTTCTGGAAAAAGCATGCGGAAACGGAACAACCTTTGAAGGCGTGGTATTATGAGGTCCAAAAATGCTCATGGGATAAACCAGATGATATTCTCAAAGACTTTCCAAAGGCACGTCTGATACCAGATAACCGATGCATATTTGAAATCAATCACAACGACTATCGGCTCATTGTGAAGATCCATTACAACCGAGGAATTGTTTATATCCGTTTCGTCGGAACACATGCCGAGTATGACAAGATCAACGCCACTACCATTTAAAGCACATGAAAGCGAAAATTCTGAGAACCGAAGAAGAATATGAAGCCGCTCTGGCTCATGTCAGCGATTTGATGAATGCAAAACCAGACTCGCCTGAGGAGGATGAACTTGAGCTTTGGGCAATGCTGGTCGAACAGTATGAAGAGAAACATTTTCCTATTGACCCTCCGGATCCTATCGATGCGATCAAGTTCCGCATGGAGCAGATGGGGCTGCAGCAAAAGGACCTGACTCGCTACATACCCGCCAAGAGCAAGGTGTCGGAAGTACTCAGCCGTAAACGTGCCCTGAGTCTTCCTATGATCCGAGCCCTCAGCCAAAACCTTGGCATCCCGGCAGAAGTGCTGGTGCAGGAGGTCCAGCTTGTCCGGAATAGCCCAGCTAAAAAGGGCTCCGGCGCCGTTAGGAAAACTACCAGTAAAGACATCACTCGTCGAAAAGCCCCGAGGAAGCAGGCGGTACGGAAGCGATCCAAGGTTCACGCCTAGTTATTCTACATTCGCGATGCCGAACACTATCCAGCGTAGAATGGAAAAGCTCTTTAACAAGAACCCTGTCGTCTTATGTTATGAGGGCGCCTGTCTCAGCATTGGGCCAAGACGCCGATCAAGGGACGAGTTCATGCTATGGTTGACTGTCTTTGAATACATTATTCCTGTGAAACTCCATATACTTCATTAGGCCAATGGGTATCTTCTTCAACTTTAATTTCTTTTCAATATTCAATACCTCTAAATCGCTTTTAGAAAGGAGGCGTGAAACGCGGATCATACCTTTTGCATCAAATGTTATAAAACCCATGTCAAACAAATGATCTAAAGTTGGATGGATTAGAAGTCCGTTAAGAGGATTCAACCGTTCGGAATTATTGCAATCACGCCAGGGTTTTATATGAGAGGCTTTGAGCAAATTTAAATTTGACAAGCCTGAAACCGAACATCCTTTCCACAAATCAATCAATCTCTCTCTAAAGAGACCTTGACCTATGCGGCTTTTTACTATCGAGTCGCGTTCAGTTTCTTCGAGCTCTTCATATTCTTTGTTGTGCTGTTCAATATCTTGCATTCAAGTTCGAAGTGCAACACAGTCCTGGAGTGAAATACAAGCATTTATGTGATGATGAGAGGTATCAGATAGCCACGCTGAAATCACTGAACTACTCAGTGGCAGATATAGGACGTAAAACAGGAAGAAACCGAAGTACAATTCATAGAGAGCTAAGTAGAAATGCAGACACGCATGATGGCCGCTATCGTGCAAGTCGGGCAATTATGCATGCCAATGCACGGAAAAATCGCGCCAGGAGGAACCTGAGGTACAACGAGGAGGATTTTGGGCCAATAGAGGCGCTAATCAAAAAGGACTTCAGCCCTGAACAAATCCATGGGAGGCTAAAACTTGAAGGAAAAACTTGTATGAGCCATGAAACCATCTACAAGTGGATTTGGATGGATAAAAAGAACGGGGGATCGCTGTGGATTCATCTCAGAGGAGCTCAGAAACAGAGGAGAAAAAGATATTCCAAGAAGGATAGTCGAGGTCGTCTGGCAGGCAAAAAGACAATTGAACAACGCCCAATTGAAGTTGAAAAAAGAGAAAGAATTGGAGATTGGGAAATCGACACTGTTCATGGAAACGGATCCTCAGGAGGAGTGGTCACTATAGTAGAAAGAGCTTCTGGATTAGTGCGTATTGGACAAATTTCTCGCATTAACAAACAAGAAACCACAGCTAGAACCATCAATCTCTTAAAGAAATCCCAATTTCCGGTTCATACGATCACTGCAGACAATGGATCGGAGTTCCATGGGTATAAAAAGATCGAAAAATCACTCAATACTGAGGTTTTCTTTGCTAATCCGCATCACTCCTGGGAGCGAGGAACGAACGAAAACACTAATGGGCTCATTCGCCAATATATCCCTAAATCAATGAGTTGCCATGATCTCAAACAATCCACTTGCACTGCTATTGAAAAAATCCTGAATAATCGCCCAAGAAAACGTCTAGGATTCAGGACTCCTTTAGAAGTCTTTCAGAAATCCAATTCTGTTGCACTTCAAATTTGATAGTAAGTGAAAAATATCTTTCCATTGATGATAATACTGAATCATAATAATTTACATTTTTCAACTGTAATTATCATCTTTCTTTCAAGGCTTGCATTCCAGTCTGAAATGTAAAAGCCAGATCACACCTTCACTTCGTAAGTCTTTCGGCACCTGGGAATTCATTTTGTTGTAATTCAAATTCGATACGACATGGCCAGTTAGTCGACTCTTTCTTTAGACACGTATCGATAGCACTCACCTTGGGAAATATCGATACTGCTCCAGTCTTTTCAAACCGGGATCAACAATTGAATTTTTTTCCACTGATATGAATACCAATTCAACCGTATCTCAATTCTTCAACTATTATGTTACTATTCGCTTCGTGTCTGAATTTTGACATATGTGTCACTTTCAAAGCGCAGCAGGACGGAGGCTGAAATTTGCTCGACCGCGATGAAGTTATTATCCACCTGCTTACGTCAACGTCTTAGCCCAAGCCTTCGATAAATTTGTAAAAATCTCCGCAAGCTTTGGAATCCTCATTCCACACAACGTCTTGTCTCACCGACCACTGACGAAGGTGATCGTCAATTGCAAGTGAATGGTTAAAATCTTCATTCAAAGGCCCACACACGCAGCGCGGTCAGTGGTTCGGTGTAGACTTTTGTTGTGTGAAAAATCTCTTTCCTTTGATGCTAATACTGAATCAAAAACCGTCCCGTTTATCAACTGCAATGTGAATCTTTCTTTCAAGTCCATTTAACCGACCTTTTTCACCGTAAACGTCTGGTAATCGAGAACCTTTGGAAACCAACCAGCTACTGAAGTCCTTTTGTCCTGGGACCAAGAATTAATTGTTCAAATCTTACCCCAAAAGGTAATAGAGGCGAGGAACGCAGGA
>JAUIKV010000208.1 GCA_030430615.1 Bacteroidia bacterium | reverse complement strand
CAAGTGGATTGACCATCTCAATGCCCGGCATTTTGACGATGAAATCCCCGAGCCATTAAAAGATGTATACAAAGAGGACGAGTATCTCAAATCGCAAGCCTATAAAAAAGAGAACTACAGGTTTTCATTGATCACGAGTACCTTCAGCATTGTTGTGACGCTCTGCTTCTTTTTATTCAAAGGGTTTGCCTGGGTGGACGGGATTGCGCGGAGTCTGGGGAACAATGAGGTGGTCATCACCCTGATATTCTTCGGAATCATCATGCTGGGCAGTGATATAATCAATACGCCCTTCTCCTATTACAGAACTTTTGTTATAGAAGAGAAATACGGATTCAACAAGAGCACAAAAAGGCTTTTTTTCACGGACAAGCTCAAGGGTTGGATTCTTTCGATCATTCTGGGTGGAGCAATTCTTTCGATCATATTGTGGTTCTATAACAAGACCGGCGAACTGTTCTGGATCTACACGTGGATCTTTATTGGACTTTTCACCGTTTTCATGACCTTGTTCTATTCCTCTTTGATTGTTCCGATTTTCAATAAGCAGACCCCCCTTGAGGAAGGTCCGCTCAAATCTGCCATATATGATTTTGCCAGGAAGGCGGGCTTTGATCTTCAAAACATTTACGTCATTGATGGTTCCAAACGCTCGACCAAGGCCAATGCCTATTTCTCCGGTTTCGGATCCAGAAAAAGAATTGTTCTCTACGATACGTTGATCGATGATCTCGACACCGAGGAAATAGTTGCAGTACTGGCCCATGAAATAGGTCATTACAAAAAGAAACACGTCTTGATCAACATGATCATGTCACTCCTGATAACGGGGATTACCTTGTTTGTCTTTTCCCTTTTTATTGGCAATCGCATTCTTTCCGAGGCGCTATCGGTCAGTATTCCAAGTTTCCACATCGGCCTGATCACTTTTGGCATTCTCTACAGTCCGATCTCCGAATTGACGGGAATCTTAATGAATTACATTTCTCGTCGTTTCGAATATGAGGCAGACAACTATGCCCGGGAGAAATACAATGGTGAGGCCTTGATCTCATCCCTCAAGAAGTTATCCGGCAAAAGCCTCAGCAATCTGACGCCGCACAAACTAAATGTTTTTGTGCACTACTCCCATCCTACCCTGTTGCAAAGGGTTTACAACCTCAAAATGAAAAACTGATTTTCTGGTCTCATCAGCTGATCTCATTTTTAATTGATTCCTTCTTTTACAATCCAACTTGTACATTACCCTTGTTATTAGTATTTTTAATCTATGGCTTATACGATAACCCTGGAGGAAGAAAAGAAAGAGATCGCGAGTCGATACAAGGACATGCTGAAAGATACGTATCAGACCTTGTCGAATGATGACAAGCTGCTTATACGTAAGGCATTTGACGTATCTGCTGACGCTCACAAAGATCAGAGGCGGAAGACGGGAGAGCCATATATCTATCACCCGATCGCAGTGGCGAAGATCGTCGCCAACGAAATCGGTCTCGGGGCACCATCGATCGCGGCGGCCCTTTTGCACGATGTTGTGGAGGATACTGAGTATTCTTTTGCCGATATCGAGCAGCTTTTCGGGGAGACGATCACGAAGATCGTCAATGGCCTGACCAAGATCTCACGCCTTCAAAAAGACCAGGACATCTCGATACAGGCGGAGAATTTCAGAAAAATGCTTCTCACCCTGAACGATGATGTGCGCGTGATTCTAATCAAAATAGCGGATCGACTGCACAACATGCAAACTCTGGACTCGATGAAACCCGGGAAACAGGTGAAGATCGCTTCAGAGACTTTGTTCATCTATGCCCCTTTGGCGCACAGACTGGGTTTATACAACATCAAGACCCAGCTCGAAGATTTGGGCTTGAAATATACAGAACCTGAGGTCTATCTCGATATTAGGAATAAAATCTCAGACAGCAGGGAACTGCGCGACCAGTACATTGATAAGTTCACCGATATTTTAAAAAACTCTCTGGACAAGGAAGGGTTCAAGTACAGCATAAAGGGGCGAACCAAGTCGATTTATTCGATCCGGAGAAAAATGCAGATTCAAAATGTTTCTTTTGAGGAGGTCTACGATAAATTTGCCATCCGAATCATCTACAAATCGACACCTAAAAACGAGAAATTTGACGCCTGGAAGATTTACTCGATTGTGACGGACCACTTCAGCCCAAACCCGAACAGGCTTCGCGATTGGATCACGCAGCCCAAATCCACGGGTTACGAATCGCTGCATACAACGGTCATGGGGCCCAGCGGAAAATGGGTCGAAGTACAGATTCGTTCGGATCGCATGGATGAAATCGCAGAGAAAGGCTATGCTGCCCACTTTCGCTACAAGCACGGATCTCAAAAAGAGAGCGGGTTGGAGGAATGGCTCAACAAGTTGCGGGAGTCTTTAGAAAATCCGGATGTCAATGCCATAGACTTCGTGGAACAGTTCAAATTGAACCTCTACGCCAAAGAAATCTATGTCTTCACCCCAAACGGTGACATCAAGTCCCTTCCAAAGGGAGCTACGGCCATCGATTTCGCCTTTGCTATTCATACAGAGGTCGGAATGCATTGTCGTGCAGCCAAAGTAAATGGGAAACTCGTTCAGCTCAGCAAAGAACTGCACAGTGGCGACCAGGTCGAGATCATCACCTCCAAGACTCAAAAGCCCAAACTGGGATGGCTCGATATTGTGAAGACGGCAAGGGCAAAGTCCAAGATCAAAAGCATCCTCAAGGAAGAGCAGAAAATGATTGCCTCCGAGGGCAAGGAAATACTCGAAAGAAAACTGAGGCACCTTAAAATAAAGGTTAACGAGCGAACCATCAATGAGTTGGTGAATTTCTTCAAATTGAAGACGAGCTTTGATTTGTTCTATCAGATCGGAACCGGAACCATCAGCAACCCTCAGCTGAAGAAATACGCGAATCAGCGGTCCAATGCACTGATGCATTTCCTCAAGACCAAAATGAACAGACCCACAGCGCTGAAAAACGAATTGGTGAAGGAGGAAGTCACGCCAGAATATGACATGCTCGTATTTGGCAAGGACGAGGAAAAACTAAAATACAGCCTGTCTAAATGCTGCAATCCCATCCCGGGGGACAAGGTTTTTGGATTCATCACCATCAAGGATGGTATCAAGGTGCACAAACACAATTGCCCGAATGCCCTGAGTATGCAGTCGCAATATGCTTACCGCGTGATCAGTGCCAAATGGATCGACTCCAAACAAGTCGGCTTCAAGGCGACAGTCGAGCTGACCGGAGTGGACACCCTGGGTCTGGTGAATGAAGTGACCCGTGTGATTTCAAACAACCTGAATGTCAATATCCACAGCTTGAACATTTCAAGTGATGAAGGAATTTTTCTGGGGCGTATAGTGGTGGAAATCAAGAACAACAATCAGCTGAATCAGTTGGTTCAGAAGCTGCTGAAAATAGACGGTATTGAAAAAGTCAAAAGAATAGATAAATAGGGCTTTTTTTAGCGAATAACCCCTCCTTTTTTCGCGATTAAATGTACCTTTGTAACGAGTCAAAAAGCATTCAATCTCATGAGTGACAAGGAAAGCCATGAAACGGTTAAGAATTTCTTTACCAAGTTCTTAGAAGACAACAACCACAGAAAAACTCCCGAGCGGTTCGCGATTTTGCAGGAGATCTATGACAATGATGATCACTTTGACATAGAGACTTTGTACATCGATATGAAGAACAAGAACTACAGGGTCAGTCGGGCGACTTTGTACAATACCATAGAGCTGCTTCTGGAATGCGGACTGGTAAGGCGGCATCAATTCGGTCAGAACCAGGCGCATTATGAGAAATCATATTTCAACAAGCAACACGACCACCTCATCCTGACGGATACCGGAGATGTGATTGAATTCTGTGACCCGAGAATTGAGAATATCAAAAAATCGATAGAAGAGGTTTTCAATGTAGAAATTGACAACCATTCACTCTACTTTTACGGTCGAAAGAAAGAAGCTACAAACTAAACTTTAACAGGATATTTACGAATGATTGATTTATTACTAGGCCTGCAATGGGGCGATGAGGGCAAAGGGAAAGTAGTGGATGTACTGACCCGAAACTACGATATAATTGCCAGATTCCAGGGCGGACCCAATGCGGGGCACACCTTGATCTTTGATGGCAACAAACACGTTCTTCATACCATTCCGTCAGGAATATTTCATCCAAGAGCCATGAACCTGGTCGGTAATGGAGTCGTTATCGATCCGGTGATCTTCAAAAAAGAACTCGAGAATCTCTCCAAGCACAACATCAACTTCAAGGAGCACCTTCTGATCTCCAGGAAAGCCCATATTATCCTGCCGACCCATCGTTTGCTGGATGCTGCTTCTGAAAAAATGAAAGGAAAAGCGAAAATAGGTTCAACCCTCAAGGGTATTGGCCCGACCTATATGGACAAGACCGGAAGAAACGGAATTCGCATCGGAGACCTGGAACTCAGCGACTGGAAAGAGCGCTACAGCAACTTGAGCCAAAAGCACCTCAAGATGGTCAAGTTTTACGGGGTTGAGCTGGATTTTGATCTGGATGCCCTGGAAAAAGAGTTCTTCGAAGCGATCGAGGTTCTGAAAGAGCTGCAATTCATAGATAGCGAGGCCTATATCAACAAAGCACTTCGCGACAAAAAGAGCGTTCTTGCAGAAGGAGCACAGGGTTCAATGCTCGACATTGATTTCGGCACCTACCCTTTCGTGACGTCTTCAAATACCACCGCTGCCGGGGCATGCACCGGACTCGGTGTGGCTCCAAACAAAATAGGAAAGGTATACGGCATTTTCAAGGCCTACACCACCCGCGTGGGCTCAGGTCCCTTTCCAACTGAGCTTTTTGACGAAGATGGAAAAACCATGGCACGCGTCGGAAACGAATTTGGAGCGACCACTGGCAGGCCACGTCGATGTGGCTGGCTTGACCTGATTGCACTGAAATATGCTGTCGAGATCAATGGGGTGACGGATTTGATGATGATGAAAGGAGATGTTCTATCTGGCTTTAAAACGATCAAAGCC
>JAUIKV010000207.1 GCA_030430615.1 Bacteroidia bacterium | reverse complement strand
TGCAGGACATTTTCGCCGTGTTGTTTCTCACCATGACAGCTGACAAAGCACCTTCACCCTGGGCGTTTTGTCTTTTACTCCTTCTGCTTCTGCCCTGGCTTGTGAAGAAAACTCCTTTGACCAAGCTTCTGGACGATTCAGGCCATGGCGAGTTGTTTCTGCTCCTGGGGATTCTTATCCCTACGGCCGGAGCAGCGCTTTTTTCTGAAACAGGCCTGAAGGCGGATCTCGGAGCCGTGGTTCTTGGCGTACTCCTTTCGGGGCATAAAAGAGCCGGTGAAATGGCCAAGGCCATGATGAGTTTCAAGGATCTCTTCCTCGTTGGTTTTTTTCTGAGCATTGGTCTCTCAGGCATTCCAACCTGGCAGGAAGTTACAATTGCAGCATTTTTCTCCTTGCTGCTTCCTTTGAAGATGATGCTCTTCTTTTTGATTCTGACCCGGTTAAAACTGCGGGCGAGAACCTCATTCATAACAACTCTGAATCTGTCCAACTACAGTGAGTTTGGCCTGATCGTTGGCGCTGCTGCTGTTGCCAAAGGCTGGTTGCCTCCTCAATGGATGCTCATATTCGCACTCTGCATCTCCTTCACCTTTATACTGGCGGCTCCCATGAACATGGCTGCTGACCGAATCTACGCCGTTTTGCAGAGAAAGCTGCTCCGCTTTGAAAGCCAGGAGCGTCTTCAGGAGGACGAGACCATCGAATTTCTCAAGGAAGAAGTTGTGGTTTTCGGTATGGGAAGAACCGGCAACCAGGTCTACGAGGTACTGGAAAGAAAATACGGTAAAAAGGTGCTCGGCATCGATCAGAATCACGAGAAGATTGACGAGTTGGTGCTGAAGGGCAAGAATGTGATTCAGGGTGACGCCATGGACCTCAATTTTTGGCAGCGAATCAATCTATCTGCAGATCCACCTGCAATAATATTGGCTACGTCCAGCCACATTACGCATATGAAGGTCATTGAACAGCTGAACTTGCTCCACTGCGATTTGTCAGTTGCCGCCATCTCGCGCTTTGAAGATGAAATGAACCAGCTCAAGGAAGCCGGAGTCAAAGTCGTTTTCAACCTCTATGAAGAGGCCGGTGCCGGTTTCGCCGAACATGCCTTCAATTCAATCTACAAAAAAGACTAATCCCTTGCTGCACAAAAGCAATGCTCTAAGGCATACTGCCCTCTGTTGCAGCTTTTGATTCTTCAGATTGATCTATTACTTTGAGCTCTAATCCGTCATAGCGCACAAGATAGATGCCATTGTTGAGAATGCTACCCGACGTGTTTTCTATATAGTTGTAACGCGTTGAGAGTCTCTGGGATTTCCCCTGACCTATCAGGTCAGAGTTATAAGCCAAACGCATCAGCAGATCGTAGGTGACGTCAAAACCTTCGATAGAATAATCCGTAGGCAAAGCGCCATATCTCCTTCGGTACATGCTCTCAAAACTTTTGTATTCAGTGCTGTTCATGTCGACATAGACCGACGTGGGATAGTGAAAATGGACTCGCGCCAGGAAGTTGTTGTCGATCTTGCTGTAGTTGCGGCTCTTTTCAAATCCGAAGACCACAAGACTGTCTACCTCCGGAAAGACGCCGAGATTATTGAATACATCGCCCAGAAAAGCAGGCTCATCATCTGTGACCAGGAACCAGTTGACGATTCCGCGATCTAACGTGTCTCTGAAAACCCGGAAGAGCTCAGGATCGATATAACCATCCTTGGGCTCCATCACGATAACTTCGTTGTCGGCAGACAGCTCTTCAATGTCCTTTTGAATTCGCTCGTAGATGTGCCCGGATTTGTCCGTAGTGTTCTTGATGATGATGAGGTTCTGACTTTCATGGGTCTTTTTGATGTATTCCAACATCTCATCTGTCAATTGATCGATCGAAGCCTTGTCCTGAACGAGATTCACATTGTTTATCATCGAATGATCCTTGCTCGAAATAGGTGAAACCAAGAGCGGGTCGCTCGAATTGAGATTATTGGATACCTTTTGAAGATTCGATAGGAACAAGGGTCCGATCACGGCATCGTATTCTCTCATCTCAGGACGTCGGGACAATCTGTCGGATACCCGGACATCATTCTCCGTGTCATATACTACGGTGTGAACCGAAAGACCCTGCTTTTTCAACGAGTCCAGGGCGACAAGGGCACCGAAGTAGAAATCCGAGGTTATGTTCAGCAACCGGTCGTTTTCGAAATCCAAACTGTCACGATCCGCCTTGAATGGCAGCATCATAGCGATCTTTAAACGCTTGTCAGGATCAATTATGTCTTCAAACCAGTCCTTTTCGGCTTTGACCCGATTAGGTATTTTGAGCAACATGCCTTCCTTAACTCCATCAGCCAGCTCCGGATTCGCTGCTATCAGTTCCTCACTGGAGATACCGTACATGTTCGTAAGACTGAACATAGTTTCCAACTTTTCCACTTTGTGAACCGTGAAGTCTTCGTCCGATGTCTCCACAACCTCCTTGGGAACCAGGATCACATCATCAATCTGTAGCCCCTGCTCCGCGATTTTCGGATTCAGTTGTTCCAGATATTCGATTGTAATTCCAAACTGTCGCGATATGCTGTACTTGGTCTCCTTTGCCTTGACCAGATAAGGCTGGGTATTCCTGTCCTTCTCCTCGATTGCCTCGAGATCAATCAGAAGCGGAATCTTGATGACCTGGCCAACTTTGAGTCCCCTGCTCTTTAAAAAGGTGTTGTTGTCGATTAACTCCTTTTCACTGATCTGGTACTTCTGAAGGAGGCTGTAAATAGTTTCCTTAGTAACGACTTCGTGATAAATGAAATTATCCACAACGATGTCTCGTGCCCCTATTTGGCTGAGATCCTCACTGCTTACATTATCCAAAGGATCATAGCTCTTGTTGGGAATGACAATTAAATCATCCGCTTTGACATTGTCCCTCACATCCGGATTCAGTTTGAGCAGGTCATAGGGGGTTACAGACAGGGATTTTGCAATGCTCTCAATGCTTTCCCCCTCTTTGACCTTATAGGTGATGTACTTTTTTTCCTGCGCATCAAGAACACCCGAAGAAAGAAAAAGGGTCAAAAAGAGCAAACATTGAAAAAACCTTAGTAAACGCATCATGATCAAAGTTCTTAACTTGATATTCATTCACATATTATTTCGATCCGCTGTTATTTATCAACAATCGGAATTTTTCAATCACAGGTGTTATTCCCATTCTATCGTAGCCGGTGGCTTGGAGCTGATGTCATATACAACTCGATTCACACCTTTCACCCCGTTGATTATCTTGTTCGAGGTCTCCTGCAAAAATTTGTAGGGCAAATCAACCCAGTCTGCTGTCATCCCATCTGTGGAGTACACGGCGCGCAAGGCCACAACTCGCTCATAGGTTCGCTCATCACCCATGACTCCCACTGAATTAATGGGAAGCAACATGGCTCCTGCCTGCCAGACGCTGTCGTAAAGGCCCCAGCTTTTCAGACCTTCAATAAAAATATGATCCACCTCCTGCAGAAGTTTGACCTTCTCTGCCGTGATGTCGCCTAAAATACGGATTCCCAAGCCAGGGCCCGGAAACGGGTGGCGTCCGAGCAATTCCTCGTCGATGCCCAGGCTTCTTCCCACGCGTCGTACCTCGTCCTTGAAAATCATGCGCAAAGGCTCTACGACCTTTAATTTCATGAAATCAGGAAGGCCGCCGACATTGTGATGCGACTTGATCGTCGCAGAGGGTCCTCCGTGGACTGATACCGATTCAATGACATCCGGATATATGGTGCCCTGCCCCAAAAAGGTAACATCTTCTATCAAATGTGCCTCATCGTCGAAGACCTCTATAAAAGTCCCCCCGATGGCTTTGCGCTTTTTTTCCGGATCCTCAATGCCCTTTAGTTTTTCAAGGAAACGCTCCGATGCGTCTACTCCCTTTACGTTCAGCCCCATGTGCTCGTACTGATCGAGAACACGCTCAAACTCATGCTTTCTTAACAACCCGTTGTTCACGAATATGCAGTAGAGATTCTTTCCTATGGCCTTGTCCAGCAAAACAGCCGCTACCGTTGAGTCGACACCTCCTGAAAGACCCAAAACCACTTTTTCATCTCCAATCGTCTCTTTCAAATCAGCCACAGTAGTCTCCACAAAGGCATTTGGCGTCCAGTCTTGCTTAATCCCCGAGATATGGACCAGAAAGTTTTCCAACAGGCGGGTTCCGTCGGTTGTGTGGTAAACCTCCGGGTGAAATTGTATCGCGTAAGTCTCCTCTCCTTCTATTTTGTAAGCGGCATTATCTATGTCATTGGTGCTCGCGATCACTTTGTAATGATCCGGAAGTTCCATGATGGTATCGCTGTGCGACATCCAAACCTGGGTCCCTTCACTGATGCCGTCAAAAAGCTCATTGGTGTGATCGAGATAAGAAAGGTTTGCTCTTCCGTATTCTCTGGAATTTGAAGCCCCCACTTTGCCTCCAAAGAAATGAACCAGATATTGGGCCCCGTAACAGATCCCAAGCAAAGGCTTCTTGCCCTTGATGGCCGTGAGGTCCGGATGCGGAGCGTCCTCGTTTCGAACCGAATACGGGCTTCCCGACAGAATTACTGCCTGAAAGTCATTTACGTTAAATTTCTTGCTGTTGTAGGGATGAATCTCACAGTAGATGTTGAGCTCCCGAACCCTTCTCGCGATCAACTGGGTCACCTGTGACCCAAAATCGAGAATTAAAACCTTGTTCTGCATGCGCAAAAATAAAATTTAATTCAGAAAAATGGCTTTGATAATCCAATTTTTATAAAAGATGAATTATACTTAGCTTTAAACGATCAAAAGCTTCCCTCACTGATGAAATTCTCCATATATCTGATTCTCATCCTTGTTGCTTTAAATACTCACTTGGTTATAGCACAAGATGTGGAGATCGAAGATCACACCACAGCCTCGGAACACGATGCGAATCATGCGAATCCGGAACATGAAGAATTCAAGCACCATTACATCGGATTCAGTATCGGGCATACCCATGTCTCCGGTGGCGTTGAAAACGGCGATACGAAGTGGCTCGCTCTACCCTCATTTGGTCTCGCCTATA
>JAUIKV010000206.1 GCA_030430615.1 Bacteroidia bacterium | reverse complement strand
GAACTTGTTCAACAAGATCCCTACATGACGGCCAAGGTTATCGAATTGAAGGAGAAAATGCCAATCAAAGAAGACAGCGAATTCAAGGCGATCATTGATTCCATAAAAGACATAGCCCTTAAGATAATTAGGGAAAACCCGAATCTCCCAACAGAGGCTTCTTTTGCAATCAAGAATATACAGAGCGACTCCTTTCTGGTTAATTTCGTCTCTTCAAATCTTAATCTAGAGATTAAAGAAAAGCAAGAGATATTAGAAATTGATAGCCTCAAAAAGAGAGCGTTACTTACCCTTAAAAAGATGAATGTCGAACTGCAAAGACTCGAGCTTAGCAATGATATTCAGTCTAAGGTTAGAGAGGACATGGACCAGCAACAAAGGGAATACTACCTCCATCAACAGATGAAAACGATACAGGAAGAGCTCGGAGGGGTTTCCCATGATGAGGAAATTGAGGAGATGAAGGAATTGGCCAGGGCCAAAAAATGGAGTGAGGAGGTCGCCAAAACCTTTGACAAGGAAATTGGAAGGCTTCAGCGCATGAACCCTCAGGTAGCAGAGTATTCCGTTCAGCGAAACTATCTGGATCTGCTTCTCGAATTGCCCTGGGGAGAATACTCGACGGACAATTTTGATTTGAAGAGGGCTCAAAAGATCCTGGACAGAGATCATTTCGGGCTTGAAAAGGTCAAAAAAAGGATCATAGAGCACCTTGCGGTACTTAAGCTCAAGGGAGACATGAAATCCCCCATCATTTGCCTTTACGGTCCTCCGGGCGTTGGAAAAACCTCGCTTGGCAAATCCGTTGCGGAGTCGCTGGGCCGAAAATATGTGCGCATGTCACTTGGAGGTTTGCGTGACGAAGCCGAGATCAGGGGGCATCGCAAGACCTATATCGGAGCACTTCCCGGACGAATTGTACAGAGCATTAAAAAGGCAGAAACTTCAAACCCGGTGTTTGTCCTGGATGAAATTGACAAGCTGGGCTCAAGTCATTCGGGCGATCCGTCATCAGCTATGCTCGAAGTTCTGGATCCGGAACAGAATCAGGACTTCTATGACAACTATCTCGAAGTGGGCTATGATTTGTCGAATGTCATGTTCATTGCAACGGCGAACAGTTTGAGCACAATACCATGGGCACTCAGGGATCGCATGGAGATCATTGAAGTCAGCGGTTACACAGTAGAGGAAAAGATTGAAATTGGCAAAAGGCATTTGCTGCCCAAGCTTTTGAGGGAGCATGGCATGACTTCTCAGAACCTGAAGCTGAGTAAAAAAGGCTTTGAAAAAGTGGTGACCGGATACACACGTGAATCCGGAGTACGAGGTTTGGAGAAGAAATTGGCCGAACTGGTTCGTTTTGCGGCCAAGTCACTGGCCATGGAAGAGGAGTATTCGGTAAAGCCGACGGAAAACGAGATTGAGACAATCCTGGGCCCTTCGCACCTTGAGAGGGACAAATACGAGGGCAATGACATTCCGGGAGTGGTTACAGGACTGGCTTGGACGAGCGTAGGCGGTGACATACTGTTTATCGAATCTATTCTTTCCAGGGGCAAAGGAGCATTGACCATAACGGGAAACCTTGGAAAGGTCATGAAGGAATCCGCCACGATTGCGCTTGAATTCATCAAAGCCCACTCCGATGAGCTGAACATTGATTTCAAGACGATCAGTCAGAACAATGTGCACATACATGTCCCTGAAGGGGCTACGCCTAAAGATGGTCCCAGCGCGGGAATTACCATGCTGACCTCCCTTGTTTCTTCATTCACGCGTAGAAAAGTCAAATCCAGGCTGGCGATGACCGGTGAAATCACCCTGCGTGGCAAGGTGCTCCCTGTGGGAGGCATCAAGGAAAAAATCCTGGCAGCCAAACGAGCGAACATCAAGGAAATCATTCTAAGCGCCGACAACCGCAAGGATGTGGAAGATATCAAACCGGAATACCTGAAAGGTTTGAACTTTCAATATGTAACCGATATGATGGAAGTCATTGACCTTGCTCTATTGAAGCAAAAAGCTCCAAAGACAAGATAAAATTTGATTTTTACAGTACAGACTCAAAAGTCGCCTGATTTGGGCGACTTTTTTTATAGCCCTCAATTTTGCTATATTTACTTCTGTTATTCATGTTGACGATTGACGTCTTATGCTGGAATTTGTGCTCAGACTTTCTTTTTGGCAGGGTCTTTTTTTGACAACCTCTTCGATCGCAATGATCGGCATCGCTGTGATTCTGCTTGTCAAGAAATACGTGGCTCCTCATCTAAAAAAACAACATGAAAAGGTCGGCCGCTTGCTGTTCAGAGTCTCGGCAGGCCTGATTGCCCTTCTTATTTCACTGAGTTATGCCAATGAGCGGGTTGCTCAGGGAAAGATCATTGACGCTTTGGAGGAAGAAGCATCACTTCTAGTGAACACAGCATTCGTTCTGGATCTCTTTGAAAATGCTCATAGTGATCTCATCCGTGAGAAAATCATAAAATACATCGATTTGACGATAAAAGATGAATGGAAGACCGTTGACTCGAACCCCTATTTTTCAGAGGCCACAAATCAACTGAAAGAAGCCTACGTCCTAACCGCGCAATTGTCAACTGCTGATTCCGATGAAGCGATTCTTAAGAATAGGTTGCTCGACAATCTCGACGGCGTCATCCAATTGATGCAGGTCCGAATTTACTCGAAAACAGCCCTCATTCCGAATCTGATATACATTCTTTGCCTTGGCCTTCTGATTATGTGGATTTTCTACACTGTATACCCCATAGACCTGATTTCCATGGGATTCATAACTCTTTACAACATTTTCATAGGGACTTTGATCTATTTTGTGCTTGCTTTGAGCAATCCGCTTGCGGGACCCTTGAAGATAGACGCCCACTCATTTGAGGTGATTCAGTCCAAGGGCATCGAAAAAGTTGTAAATTAAGGCATTCAACTTATAACTATCCCCAATGAAAAGACATCTACCTCTATTTATTTTTGTTATCCTCTCCTACTCCGTCGTTCATGCCCAGAAGGTGAAGGAACTGTTTCGAACCGACGAGATGCTGGAGTTTACGATTACCATGGACATGAAAGAAGTCTATCGCGATGTGAAAGAGCGAAATAACCACCCTGCACGCATCAGCTGGAATGGACCTGATGGAGCATCCTCTGAAATTGACCTGAGCGTGAAGGTCAGAGGGCATACCCGTACCATGAAAACCACGTGCAGAATACCGCCCCTCTTTCTTAATTTCAAAAATTCGGAAACCAAAGGCTCTCCATTTGAGAAACAAAAAAAGATCAAACTTGTTAGCCATTGCAAAAACAGCAAAAGTTTTCAGGAGTATGTGGAGAAGGAGTATCTGATCTACAAACTGTACAATCTTGTTACTCCTTACAGTTTTAAAGTCAGACCCTGTAGAATCACCTATATTGACTCTGAAAAACCTGAAGACAGCTCCACTCATTTCGGTTTCCTGATTGAGTCGATCAATGACCTGGCCAAGCGCAATGACATGAAAGAGTTTGAAGATCTCATTCGAAATCAGGAGGCTCTCGACAAGGACAACATAGACAAGCTGGTGCTCTTTCAATACATGATTGGAAATCTGGATTGGTCTGTACCGGAACGTCATAACATCAAGATCATGCGCAAGCAGGATGGGTCTTTGCCTATTGCCGTACCTTATGATTTCGATTACTCGGGTCTGGTTGACACCCCTTACGCCGTGCCACCAGAAGGAATCGACATTGAAAGTGTTCGCACAAGGGTTTTCAGGGGTCTTTGCCGTGATCAGGGTTACAGCAGCCAGATTCAATTCTTCAAAGCCTTGCAACCGGATTTAATGGATGAGGTGAATCAAACCACCTTCATGGATGAAAAGACAAGATCGGATGTTCTGAGCTATTTAAAGGAATTCTATAAAGACATCAATAACCCTAAAACAGTAACAGACAAGATCGATAAGGCCTGCAGGGCGAAACACAAGCATAGTTATGAATACTAAAAAGACATCCCTGGGCTCCTTTCTTTTGATCAGTGTCATGGCGGCATTGGCCGGATTGAGTCTTGCGTTTTCAATATCAGGCAAACAGGCTATACAGGTGCCGATGAAATATGATGGGACCTATTCTCTCTATGTCTCCATTGAAGATGGAATGACTTTCAACTGGATCACAAACCAGGAGCAAAAGGGATTATATTCGATAGTTGACAATAGGGGTCGGGTTTTGGCGGAAGGATCAACAGACAAAGCAAGAGTGCATCAGTACAGATTAGAAAGTCGACCGAACAGGGAAATTCACCTTGAATTCGGGGGTGAGGAATCAGGCACTGAAACCTTGAAAATACACCCGAATTTTGATCGTTCGAATTCCGTTTTTAGAAAAGTAGACTCCTTGTTTGTCGTTGGAGATGTTCATGGTAACTACGACGAATTGGTTAATCTCCTTCAGAAATCAAATGTCATAGGTTCCGACCTCAAATGGATTGCGGGTTCTTCGCATCTGATGTTTGTCGGAGATTTGTTTGACCGTGGAAACGATGTGACCAAAGTGCTTTGGTTCATACACGGTTTGGAAGAACAGGCCGAACAGAAAGGTGGGAAAGTGCATGTTATACTGGGCAATCATGAAATCATGACTCTTACAAATGACCTCCGGTATATAGGGAGAAAGGAAAAAGCCTTGTCGATTGCATACGGGGTGGGCTATGACATCATGTTTCACCCCAAGGATTCGTATCTTGGATCCTGGCTCAGGCACAAATCTCCAGTGCTCAAAATCGACGACGTCATATTCGCACATGGAGGAATAATCGACCTTGGGACTCCATTGATCAGCGAGTACAACGAGCAGGCCTTTGCCTACATGTCGGACGACATCTTCCTGGAAATAACGAAGCCCAATGCTGATAGCACGGCCTATGACCCCGAGAGATGGATGCGTAGAAAGCAGATGTTTTACAGTGACCGCAGCCCTTTTTGGTACAGGGGATATGCCCAATCAGACACCCTCGAAAATCAATTGGACGAAATGCTGAAAAAATACAAATCCAAGCTGCACGTTGTGGGCCATACTCCTTTTGAGACCATTACTCAGC
>JAUIKV010000205.1 GCA_030430615.1 Bacteroidia bacterium | reverse complement strand
TCAACATCGTAGACAAAATGTCCCTTTCCCTTTCCGTAGATAACAGAACCAACATCCTTGAAGTTTTCGAAATTGGTATAAGGATGTATGACATGATCTTTGTCCTTTTTCCAAATTTCATTTATTGTGGTTTTCATCTCTGTTCAATTTTTTTCTTGGTTTAACTGATCGATTTTTCCATGGCCTGAAGGCTGATGCCAGCTGTCCAACCTCCATCCACATAGATTGCCTGTCCGTTGATAAATCCCGCTTCAGCACTCGCGAGAAAATGATAAACCCCTTCCAGGTCTCCTGTTTCTGCCACCCGACCCATCGGACAGAAAACTCGTGTCATTTGCTCCGAGTAATCCGCGTCTGCTGATTCCATCATCATGGGTGTCCTCGTATTGGTCGGACATATCGCATTTACCCGGATGCCTCTCCCGGACAATTCAATTGCTGCGGATCGGGTCAAACTTACAACGGCTTCCTTGGAAGCTGAATAAGGCTCGAGGCCCATCATTTTCGTTTTGGCCGATTGGGACGAGGTATTGATGATCGTACCACCATCTTTCATAAAAGCGGGACTTGTTTTCAGACCGTTCATAACTCCGAAAACGTTCACCTCAAAGGTTTTCCTCCATTGCTCAGGATCTCCCTCCTCAACCGTACCCGTCAAATTAGAAATTCCGGCATTATTCACTATTATGTCTACAAGGCCCCAGTTATCCTGTACTATTTGCAAGGCTCTTTCCCAATCCTGGATTGAGGTTACGTCACCTTTGAATGAAATGTGATTCTCACTGAAGTCTTCTGTTCCGGGAGGGATGGAATCCTCGCCTTGCAAATCCATTATGGCTACACGCGCTCCTGCTTTTAAAAAGCGTGTGGTCACAGCACGACCAATGCCCTTGGCACCGCCCGTGATAAAGGCAACTTTCCCCTTTAAATCAAAAAATAAGTCACTCATTTGTCAATTGTTTTAACCGTTTCATAAGACCGAGAAAAACCCACAGGACGGCCAGAAAGAGCAAGCTCATCCCAAGACCCAATTGGATATTGCTGTCTCCCTGTAGCAGCAACGAGATCAAAAGGGGGCCCAGGGCAAAACCGATTGAATACAGGGGCATGATCAGGACCATCGATTTTCCTGTCGAATCAAATTCAGCGATCACCCCCGTCATATAAGGAAGCACCATGTTAACTGAAAGACTGCCCATCCATATCGCTACGAGATAATGCGTCTGGTTTTGACCGAAAGAAATCAGCAAGGCATAGCCCAAAAGGCCCAATACCCCCAGTGCAATGAACAGAGCTGCGTGCTTTTGATCACTAAATACTATAGGAAGGGCGAGGCCGATCAGAGCTATCCCCAAAGCGCCCGAAAGCACCAGGGATATAAATTCCTGGTCGAATCCCCGTGCAATACCAATCTGCTCAGAAAAAGCCCAGAGTCCGCCATAACCGACAAACATGAGCATGATAGCGAAAAGCCCCTTGATCACTTTGAAATCCAGGCCATCACTCGAGAAGGCCTCGTCAGATTCCTTAAGGGTTTGATCAGGGATGAATGTAATGCAGAATGGCACAGCGATAAAGGCCATGCCTGCCTGTGACCAAAAGATGAAATCGGATCCTAAGCCATTGGTCAGCGAAGGATTTAACAGGACCATGATCGCCCCTACGACCAGGGTAATCATAAGGTAAATTGCAAAATTCTTTTCCAGGTTTTTGGAGTCATGGATCATAATCAGAGTCAGTGCTATCACAAGTCCTTCCCCAATGCCACAAAAAACGCGCAACAGAAGAAGGGTATTGAAATCATCTACCAGGGTGCACAGCAGATTTCCGATAAGGATGATGCCCAGGCCGATCAATCCGTACTTTCGCAATGAAATTTTTCGGATCCAGTAAATAGAAGAAACCGAAATCAGGGCAGAGCCAATCAGATCGGAAGACCCAAACAAACCGGATTGAAATGCTGTAAGCTGGTACTCTGAGGTCACCATGGACAACATTTGAGGCAGGATATAAATGAGGAAAAGACCAGCATTTCCCATGACAAAAGCTCCGATAAGACTTTTTTGATTGATCATGTGCTACCGGTTTTCCCTTAATTTTCTTTTCAGTATTTTGCCCGTGGCATTCGTCGGCAATTTTTCAACAAACTCCACGAATCTCGGATATTTATACAAGGCGATCCTTTCCTTGGTCCATTCGATAAGTTCCATCTCATCGACATTTACGTCATCGTTTAGAACGACAAAGGCCTTGATTTCCTCGCCAAGTCGATCATCGGGAACGCCCACCACGGCGACAAGAGAAACTGCCTCGTGCTTCATCATCAGTTCTTCGATTTCCCGTGGATATACATTGAGGCCTCCCCGCAAAATCATGTCCTTGCTCCTGTCCACTATGAAGAAGAATCCATCCTCATCCTTGTAAGCGATATCACCGGAATGCATCCATCCTCCTTTCAGGGCAAGTTCGGATTCTTCCGATTGATTGTGGTACCCCTTCATCACATTATGGCCTCTGTACAGAAGTTGCCCCTTTTCACCTGTAGCGACTTCATTGTCGTTCTCATCAACAATCTTTACCTCAACTCCCCAAACAGGTATGCCAATCGACCCCGTTTTACGCTGCTCCCCCGGGTGGTTAAACGTCACGACGGGAGATCCCTCTGACATGCCGTAACCTTCATAAACCGTCGTATGAAACATGGCCTCAAAATCCTCAAGCAGGCGCACCGGCAAGGACGCACCTCCGGAAACGCAGAACTTCAGGTTCTGACTGATTTTGTTGTAGTCAATGACTCCCATGTCATCGACGTGATTGAGCAGCGCCCAGTACATTGTGGGAACACCTGCAAAAAACGTGACGCCCTCAGCCTGCATCCACTCGAGAACCACGCCCGGATCAAACCGCGAAAGCACAACATTTGTGATTCCATGAAGAATGCTCGAATTCATCAGGCAGGTCTGACCAAAAATATGGAACATGGGCAGCACCGTCATCGTGATGTCTTCCGAATCGAACTTGAACAAGTGCCTGCACAATTCGGCATTCCACGCCAAGTTGGAATGGGAGAGTTCAGCTCCCTTGGGTCTTCCGGTGGTTCCCGAAGTATAAATGATTACAGCCGTATCGTCTCCTGAAAGCTGGGCGGACTCGAAATCAGCAGAACAGTCTCGAATGAATTCGTCGATCTTAGTAGTTCCATCCTTTTCACCCATCTCATTCCCCTTCGGTATCGAGATGAATTCCCTGCATCCATCAGACGTCGAGAATGCCTCGAAACCTTCTTCCCCGATCGGAAGAATCTCATTCCCCTCATAACAGAAATAGAACCTGGCATTCGAATCTTTCAGATGATACCTGATCTCATCTCTTTTCAACATGATGCTCAACGGCACGACAACACCCCCTGCCTTAAGCACTCCGTAGTAGACAGCGGGAAAGTAAAAATGATTCGGGCAGCTGAGAGCGACCTTGTCTCCCTTTTTAAGCCCATTGCTGATCAGGGCATTTGAGATTCGGTTTGCCAAAGCATTCAGTTCTGCAAATGTCAGGTTACCGAATTCGGAGAGAATGGCGGCCTTGTCCGGATTTCTCCGGGAAGCATCTTCCAATCCAAATGACAGGTTAAACATGCTGCTTCTTTCTAGTTGATATTTATTCTCAGATCCAGCCCCATGGTCCGGGCCTGGTTCAAGGAAACAAAATCTCCAATTAGACCCTGAAAACCATGTCCAAAATACACCTCGTCAGTCAGGTTCTTGGCCCAAAGACCCAGGTTGTAGCGTCCGTCTTTGAATGAATAGCCAATGCGTGTATTGAGCAGAGTGACCGATTTTCTCGAAATCGACTCCGTATTGAATATGTCGTTGTAAGACTTTCCGGTGTGATTCAGGTCCAAACGTATGGAAAGTCTTCCGCCGTTGCTAAAGCTGGTGGCGTACGTCGGAGAAAATCCAAAGGTGTAATTCGGCGATTTAGCCAGGTCATTCCCGCTCAGGTCAACATCTCCAAATAAGAATTCATCATATTTCATTGTCTGCACACCTCCGTTGATGTCCAGAGTGAAGCCTTTGAACAAAATCGCGCTGAATTCCAGTTCTCCACCGTAACCCGAGGATTTTGCCGCATTCGCGATGACATTGGTCAAACCTGCAAACAGCAGCTCCTGCTTGTCCTTGTAATCGATGTAGTACGCTGCGACATTCAGTCGAATCTTGTCCGTAATAGAGGACTTGACCCCTACCTCGTAGCTGTTTATGAACTCAGGCTTGTACAATACATTGTCTTCTGTGACCGGATCGAAATCAAAAGTCTCCAGATTCAGATACGATGTTACCGCGAAGTTGTATCCCGTCCCTTTGAATCCCCGTGCAAATTTTCCATATACCATCGTGCGGTCGGAAGCCTGGAAACTCAGGCTGATGTCCCCCGTCAAAATGTTGTCCGTGTTCGTGAATTCCTCCTGCTCATATGGAGTCCCCAGGAAATACACCAGAGGGAAGCCCACAGCCTCAATGGCGTCCTGGCTTTCAACTGTAGTCTGCTCGGTCTTAAAAACCTTGGATTCGGAGGTGAATCGGAGGCCCCCGTTCAGCATGAGCTTGTCTGTAAAACGGTATCCGAGTGATCCGAAAACGGCAAAGCTATTGTTTCTGATGCTGCTCTCATTGGAAACAGATTCGGTGTAACCGGGTATGAAAAGGTCATCGATGCCCAGGTCAGGCCCAAGCAAGGGAGGCAGAAACTCCTGCGTCACACCGATGTCATTGCCGCTGATTTTCTCATTGACGTAGTACAAACCTGTGACGTAATTGAATTTTTTGTCTCTGGGAGAGTTGAACCGGATTTCCTGGGAAAAAGTTCCGAAGTCCTGGCTTCGATCCAGGTACACCGCCGGAATCTTAGACACTTCGACGTCCTGGATCGATTCATCCCCGGAGCTCGAATACGCTGTAATCGAGGTCAGGGTGTTTTCTCCCAGACTTGCAACTACTTTTCCGGAAAGTCCATACTGACTTCTTTCGAAGGTAAAGGGCTCGCTGAATGAGGCTTCCCTGTTCTCGTAGTCGTCCGGTGCAAATAGAACCGGATCCAGCTCGATCAAATCAGGCGAGCTCAGGTAGGAAAAAGAGGCCTCGGCGGAAT
>JAUIKV010000204.1 GCA_030430615.1 Bacteroidia bacterium | reverse complement strand
CCTACCTCGATCTGTACCTGATCCACTGGCCTGTTGCCCTGAAGCAAGGTGTTGGTTTCCCTCAATCAGCCGAGGATTTTCTTTCTCCGCAAGAGGCACCCATTTCAGAGACTTGGAATGCGATGGAGGAATGTGTTGACAAAGGCCTGACCCGACATATCGGGGTTTCCAATTTTGGGATAAAGAGATTGGAAGCGCTGCTCGAAACTGCGGTGCACCCTCCTGAAATGAACCAGGTGGAGTCCCATCCGTACCTACAGCAGCAGGAGCTTTTGGCGTTTTGCCGTTCTCACGGGATACACATAACCGCTTATTCGCCCCTGGGATCTCCTGATCGCCCGGAAGGCTTGAAGGCAGCCAACGAGCCCAGCCTTTTGAATAACCCGATCATCAAAGATCTGGCGAGGCAAAAAGGCTGCTCAACCGGCCAGCTACTGATCAGCTGGGCCCTGCATCGCGGGATTTCAGTCATCCCCAAATCCGTGAATCCGAAAAGAATTGCCGAAAACTTGGAAGCCGAAACCGTAGAATTGAGCAGCTCGGATATGGATAAGATCAATTCACTTGAAAAAGGATTCCGGTATGTGACAGGCACATTCTGGACCTTTGAAGGCGGACCCTATACCATGGACAACATCTGGGACTGATCAAGCTAACCCCGATTCAAACAAACAAGAACACCTTATACCTTTCGAATGACTTCTATCCGATTACACTTCCATTTGATTATCCTGCTCGTACTGAGTATTTCACAATCTGCTATTACTCAACAGAAAACCGATTCGAGTTTGTTGACCCTCGAGCGAATCCACTCGAATGAATTCACCAAAGAGTATGCACCTGAGATTCAATGGGTCGATGATGGGGAGGCCTATGTGATTATTGAGAAGTCGGAATCCATAGAGGGAGCCGATGAGCTCGTGCGCTACGAAAGCGCGTCAGAGGAGCGAAGCCTTTTCATTTCTGCGGAATCCCTGCAGGTACCCGGAGGGTCATTGGTTATTGAGAGTTTCAGCCTGTCACCTGATGCGAGTCGGGTTTTGATTTTCACCAATTCAAGTCGCGTCTGGCGAAGCAATACCAAAGGAGATTATTGGGTGTACAATTTAAAGACGAATGAACTTCAGCGGATCGGGAGGTCTTTTGAACCGTCCTCATTGATGTTCGCCAAGTTTTCTTCCGACAGCAAATTCGTTTATTACGTTCATGACTTCAACATCTACCGGGAGAACTTCGAAACCGGGGAGACAACCCAACTCACCACCGATGGGAATGGCGACGTCATCAACGGCACCTTTGACTGGGTCTACGAGGAGGAGCTGGGCAAGCGCGATGGATTTACGTTGAGTCCGAATGACGAGTTCCTGGCCTTTTGGAGGCTCGATGCCTCGGATACAGGAACTTTCTTCATGATCAACAACACCGATTCGATTTACTCGAGACCCATCCCGCTGCAGTATCCGAAAGTGGGAGAGAAGCCTTCGAGCGTTAGCGTTGGCCTGATCGATCTGAAAACAGACCAAAAGACATGGATTCCCTTTGACGGAGACCCGAGATCCTATTATATTCCGGGTGTACAGTGGGTGCATGATGATCTGCTTTTGATCCAACAGCTCAACAGGCATCAGAATGAGTTGACGGTCTGGTCCTACGTGCCGTCCCAAATGAAATTGAGAAAGGTTTATGTCGAAAAAGAAGAGACTTTTGTGGATCTCATGTATCCCGATCTGACTTCTGACATTTGGAGCAGCAACGATTTGACCCTGACCGATGGAGGGAAATCCTTTTTGCGAATGACCGAAACCGATAAATGGCGACACATTTACAAGATTTATATCGAAGACGGGCAAAAGCTTTTGGTCACCCCTTTCGACTATGACGTCGCCTCGATGCGTGTACCGACTAAAAATGATGTTTACTACCTGGCATCTCCTGAGAACGGTACTCAGCGCTACCTGTATCAGACAGATATGAAGGGCAAAGGCAGGCAGAAGCGATTGACGCCTGCAGAGTTTGAAGGAGTAAACAACTACCAGGTATCTCCCAACGGAAAATACGCCCTGCACACGCATCAAAGGGCTCTTGAGCCAGCTACGGTCAGACTGATTCAGCTACCTGATCACAAAACGATCCGCATACTAGTTGATAACCAGTCCTACAAAAATAAGCTGAGCTCTCTGGAACTGCCCCAGGTAAGATTTATGAAGATCACCACAGAGGAGGGGATTGAGATAGATGCCCGGTTGATACTGCCCAACGCCTTTGACCCAGACTCAAAGTACCCTGTTTTGTTTCATGTCTATGGCGAGCCCTGGGCTCAGGTGGCCACCGATACTGATATTGGTCTTTGGAACGTCATGATGGCTCAGAAGGGTTACGTGATCATTGACATGGACAATCGCGGAACTCCATGTCTCAAAGGCAGTGCATGGAGAAAGAGCATCTACCGGCAGGTGGGTCGAATCAATGCGCGTGACCAGGGATTGGCGGCCAAAGAGATCCTCAAGCTCCCGTTTCTCGATGAGACCCGAACCGCGGTTTGGGGTTGGAGCGGGGGAGGAACCATGACGCTGAACCTGATGTTCAGATTCCCGGAGATTTACACCACAGGAGTGGCCATTGCCGCTGTATCCGATCAGCTCGTCTATGACAATATCTACCAGGAGCGCTACATGGGACTTCCTCAGGAGAACCCCGAGGATTTTGTAGCCGGATCACCGGTAACCCATGCAAAGAATCTGGAAGGGAACCTGCTTTTGATCCACGGAACAGCAGACGACAATGTGCATTATCAGAGTGCCGAGCTCCTAATTAATGAGCTCATTGCTAAGGACAAGCAATTTCAGATGATGTCTTATCCAAACCGCTCTCATGGAATCTATGAAGGCGAGAATACCCGCAAGCATCTTTTTACCCTGATTACGAATTACATCATGGAGCATGTTCCGAATCAAACTTCTGATTGATTAGTATCATTTTATTCAGGTGATCATTCTTTCCGTTTTCTTTTATCTTAATCTGGTTGTTCAATTTTTTGTTGATATGTCTGACAATTCATGTGAGATTCAGCGGTATTATTAAGTTAAATTTGAGAAAATTAGAACATTAAAGCCCAAATCAAATCTCTCGCATGTCCAAAGTCATCTTTTTCTTTACTCTCCTTTTCGTTTTTGTTCCTCGCGTTAAAGCGCAGGAATACCTGATTGAAGGAAAGTCGGCAACTATAGTGTACGAAGTGCCTGAAAAGAGTAAGTCGGAGCTTTTCCAAGGAGCTCTTGACTGGTTTGAAAAGGAAGAGTCTACTTCGCATTATACGGTCGGGTCAAGTGACCCTAAGGCCGGAATCATCAAAGTAAGTGAGATCAACCAGGTGTATTACAAGAATATAGGCAAACTCATGTATCCGAAGCGCAGCGGAATGGCAGAAATGCTCTCGGGTGATTTCAGCTTTGACATCGAACTGGTTTTCGATGAAGGAACCTACATGGTGAAATACGTGCTCACAGGGATGGAAAAGGAGATGTATGGCAGGGATGACCTTTTCTATGCCTGCATTGATTTTGAAGAAATCGATGAGCAGGCCCTGGCCGAGTATAACGAGTCGATGAACAAACTGCTAACTATGAATGCAGTGTTCAAAAAAAGACGCGAAATTTTCAAGGATAATTCCCGGTCTCAATTCGAAGACGCCAGCCAGAACGTACTCAACTCCATGACATCGAACATGGGATCACTTTACTCGTATTTGAAATTGGGTGAGTGAAGGGAGACATCTGACATCTCGGCATTCAGCTATTAGATAAGTCAAACGCTTCTTTCGAAAACAAAACTGAGGCATTCGTCCTGTTGGCTTTTCAGATCAAGACGCCCGGGTGTATATTTCAAAATACTTTGAAGAATTTCATCCTTCGAACAACAAACTAAGAACCAAACAACTGACCCCATGAAAAACTCTTTTTGTTCCAGAGCATGTATTGCACTTTCTCTACTCGTTTATGTTTTAGCTGTTTCCTGTGGGAAATCACCTGATAAACAAAACAGCGATGAGGGAACAGCAGCAAGTGCCAATGCCGCCCAATTCTCAAAATACGACGACAAAGCGATTGCTGATGAGTCAAACACCAGTGAATGGTTGGCCTACGGACGCACCCATAGCGAAACTCGATTTAGCCCCTTGCAGGACATAAACAAGGAGAATGTCACCCAACTCAAAGTTGATTGGTACGTGGATCTTCCAGGAGATGTGGGCCTGGTTTCAACCCCTTTGGTAGTAGACGGTGTGATGTACTTCACCGGCACGATGAATATTGTCCGGGCGGTGGACGCCGTTTCCGGGGAGTTGCTCTGGACCTATGATCCAAAAGTGGGCGATGCCATCAAAGGGAAGCGTCAGGTAGGCTGGGTGCACAACCGGGGCATTAGCTTTTACAAAGGCAAGATCTATGCTGCGACCTGGGACGGAAGACTTTTTGCCCTGGATTGCAAGACGGGAGAGAAGATATGGGAAGCGGTCACCTTTGATCCAAATCGATCTTTGTATATCACAGGGGCACCCAAGGCTTTCGCCGGTAAGGTGCTGATTGGCAACGGAGGAACAGAAGAAGGTCCGACGCGTGGGTGGGTAACCGCGTATGACGCCGAAACGGGAGAGGAGGCCTGGAAATTCCATATAGTTCCGGGCAATCCCGCTGAAGGATTTGAGAATGAGACCATGGAAATGGCGGCCAAGACCTGGACGGGAGAATGGTGGAAACACGGAGGGGGAGGAAATGCCTGGCACGGGTTTACCTATGACCCTGAGCTGGATGTACTCTACATTGGCACCGGAAACGGCTCTCCCTGGAATCGCAAGATTCGAAGCCCAGAGGGTGGAGACAATCTGTTTCTTTGTTCTATCGTAGCGCTCAACCCGAATACAGGGGAATACCTATGGCACTATCAGACAACCCCAGGTGAAACCTGGGATTACAATTCCAACATGGATATTGTGCTTACCGACCTGGAGATTGAGGGCAAGACCGTGAAGGCCTTGCTTCATGCTCCGAAAAACGGATTTTTCTATGTCATCAACCGGGAAACGGGCAAGCTGATCTCAGCGGAGCCCTTTGTCGAAACCACCTGGGCGAGCAAGATTGATCTTCAAACCGGACGT
>JAUIKV010000203.1 GCA_030430615.1 Bacteroidia bacterium | reverse complement strand
CAATCCTCGAAGGACAGTTATTTTATCTACATTGTTTGGATCAATGTGCCAGGTCGACAAGGTGAGGCCGCCCGATGCGCTGTTATTGACGCCCAGCGGAATATCGTCCACGACGATCAAAGGATTTTTGGTTCCGGCGGCTAATGTTTGTACTTGCCTCAGTTGAATCTGGCTGATGTCATCAGTCTGAGAATAATTGTAGGAGATGATCTTCCCGCGAGTCGCATCAGAAATATTGGCCTGTCCTTCAAAGTTCTCTTCCTCGACGTCCTGAATCGCGTAGCCTATCTGATCCGGATTCTTCTCGCCAAAGGCAGTCGTGATCGTGTTCTTTGTGTCCGGGTCTTGCACTTCAGATTTAAGCACAACCTCTTCGAGCTGATTTTCCTCGATATTCAGGTAGAACTCAATGAATTGATCTCCGGTGATCTGGTATTGCTGATTCTCCATGCCCAGGTATCCGATCATTAAAATATCTCCGTCTGAAGCTTCCAGATGAAACCTTCCATCCTGTCCCGAAACGACTCCGCGATCTTCTCCCATCACCTGAATGGTAGCATTTTCAAGAGGTTTGTTCTGATCATAGATCACACCATCAATGCGAAAATCCGCTTCACCATCATCCGCCTTCCTTTTTGCTGGCATCGTACTCGAGATGTTTGAATCCACAACACCCAAACGCTGCAATGCTCCTCCCAATCCAAGTTCGGCAAGGTCCAGATAGTTTCTGTGATAAACTCTTCGTTGAAGCACTTCTGACCCTGAAAGACTGTTGATCAAAAAAACGTCCTTCCCTTCAGGCAAATCCAAATCGTCAATCACACTCACGCCATCTGAAAAAATGAGGATCGCATAGGCATCCTCATCTAAATCCAAAAGTTTGAATAGTGCAACCCCATCGTAAGTCAGACTCGTGATATTCGATTTCAAAGAGGCAATATCGCCATTCTCCACATGGTGATTTGAAGACTTTCCCAACTGGTGATCAAACGGAACCACCTCCAACTCTGCGCTTCCCAGAGATTCTAGGTAAGTAGAAAGCAACTCAAATTCCATTTCCAGGTTTCTGCCACTCATGGATAAAGAGGTATCCCAATAGACCAAAACTTTGAGCGGCGAATCAAGAGGATTGAAAAACGAGGCACGCACATGATGGTTCGCTATTCCCTGCAACGAAATAAGCAAGAAGACTAAAAAAAAGATGTTTTTAAACCGATAAAACCTGTGATCAAACATGAACTAAAAATAGTCAAATTTCACCAAAAAGAAGCGCCGCCTTTTGGGCAGCGCTTGCTAATGAAAAAACATAAAAATGGAAGAAATTTCCTCCGTTTGGATTCGGTTAAAGGCTAGCTCGCTTTTTTCCTCTTATTGATAAAATGGAAATACGCCTTCGGATCTACAACTATTCCATCTTTGGAAATCACCTTCACGGTAATGTTACGCTCTTCCGCTTTCAAAATGAAATCGTCCAGGATCTCGATTACATCGTGATCCAGGTATTTGGTATTGGTGACATCCAGCTCCAGGAAGGAGTCTTCAGGAAGTCTGTCAAGCTCTTTGAGGATGGCTCCCTTATTGAAAAAAGTGACTTCTTCTGCCAGTGTCATTTTTACTTTTCCGTCATCCACATCCTCGCCCTCCATGTGCAGAAAGTGAGAGTTTTGGTAGCTCTTGATCAAGATTACAACAATACCAACAAGCAGACCCAGTCCTATTCCTACGAGAAGGTCGGTGAAAATAATTCCCACAACGGTAACAATAAAAGGCACGAATTGCTTCCATCCCAATTCATACATCGATTTGAAGAGTTTGGGCTTGGCGAGTTTGTATCCCACAACCAATAGAATAGCCGCCAGCACAGAAAGTGGAATCTTATTGAGAAGATTAGGGATTAACACCACCGATATCAGCAAAAAGAAACCGTGAATGATCGTCGATGCCTTGGTCTGCCCACCTGATTGGATATTTGCAGAACTTCTCACAATCACCTGGGTTATCGGAAGTCCACCGATGAGTCCTGAGACAATATTGCCTGTTCCCTGCGCAAGCAGCTCCCGGTTTGTCGGTGTAACATTTTTATGAGGATCCAGTTTATCAGTAGCCTCAACACACAGCAAGGTTTCGAGACTGGCTACAAGGGCTATAGTAAATCCAACCACCCAAATCTCCGGATTCGCCAAAGCGGCAAAATTCGGAAATGTCAGCAATCCGGCAAGAGAAGAAAAATCATCCGGAACCGGAACACTAACCAAATGTGATGAAGAAATGCTCAACGCGCCCTTGTCCTGGGTCAAAATAAAGAAAATGATTCCCACGACAACAGCAACTACAGGGCCCTGAACCAGTTTAAAGATTTTCCCTTTTTTAGACAGGACATTCTCCCATAGAATCAGGATGGCTAAACCGATGATTCCGATTAGCGCCGAACCGGGCTGAATGTGGTTTAAAGCATTGAAAATCTCAGAAAATGTATTTTGTCCATCAACCTGGAAGAAGGCGAAATCCCCTTCAGGATCAGCGTCATATCCAAAAAAATGAGGGATTTGCTTAAGTATGATAATGATTCCAATTCCAGTAAGCATCCCCTTTATCACAGACGACGGGAAATAATAACCAATGACTCCAGCTCTTAGAAACCCAAGTATGATTTGAATGATTCCACCCAAAACAACGGCTACAAGAAAGTTCTCAAAGCCCCCAAGAGTTCCAATTGCAGTGAGGACAATGGCAGCCAATCCGGCCGCTGGTCCACTCACACCGATTTTCGACCCGCTGAGCGCACCCACGACAATACCTCCTACAATCCCGGCAATCAAGCCTGAAAACAGCGGTGCTCCACTTGCCAGAGCGATTCCAAGACAAAGCGGCAAAGCCACGAAAAACACGACTATACTAGCCGGAAGATCCGATCGAATTCCACTTAAAAAACTCTTTTGCTCCATAATGATCAAATTTTTAACTATCAAATATATTAAAAATAATCATATTGATAGTAATACTATTGTTATAAATAGTTATATAATTGTTAATGATATTTTTAATTGCGGTGTCAATTATATAACTTTGGTTTTATTAAAGTATGGCTGTCAACATCAGAATATCTCTTAACCCGGGTCTCTATTTGAAAGACCCCCAGGAATCAGATCTTGGAAGAAGGATTATCAAGCATTCGATCCTATTGCTCGAGGATCTGGGCTTTGAACAATTCAACTTCAAGAAGCTGGCGGAAGCGATGGGTTCAACTGAAGCCTCGATCTACCGGTATTTTGAAAACAAGCATCTCCTGCTTATCTACCTGGTTTCGTGGTACTGGGAATGGCTCAGCTATATGATTCAGATCAAGACATTCAACGTAGAGGATCCTAGAAAGAAGCTCGAGATAATCCTTCATTCCTTTGTGTCGGTAAGTGAAGAGAATCCGGCAATCGATTATGTGAACGAATCATCACTCCACAATGTGGTGATATCGGAAAGCACAAAAGTGTATCATACCAAAGAGGTTGATGAGGAAAACAAAAAGGGTTTCTTTTTGAACTACAAGAACATGGTGGCCCAGGTGGCTGGGGTTATTCTGGAGATCAAGCCGGATTTCCCCTACCCCTCTGCCCTGGCCAGCAATCTCTTTGAAATGACTAACAATCACATTTACTTTGCCGATCACCTGCCCCGACTTACCGAGATCCAGGCGAAATCCTCGATGAAGCAAGATGTGGAAGAAATGCTGAGATACTTTGTCATGAAGCTCCTTGACTGATCTCCGATTCGAAAATTTTATCTATTTGATTCCGCGAAGGCCTTAAACCTGAACAGAGTCTCCTATTGGAATCAGAATCAGGTCCTTGCCCGACTTGCTAAACGCCTCTTTGGCTTGCTCGTGATCGATCTCGATATACCCGAAGGTATCGTAATGATAACCCATTATCTTATTGCACTCAATGAAGTCAGAAGCAATCACTGCGCTTTCATATCCCATGGTGAAATTGTCTCCGATGGGAAGAACTGCAAAATCGAGCTGGCACTGCATAGGAATCAATTTCATGTCAAAGGTCAGCGCCGTATCACCAGCGATATACAAGTTTCCTTCTTTTGTTTCCAGGAGGAAACCCCCGGGCTGTCCCCCATAGCTTCCATCGGGAAATGAACTGGTATGAATTGCATTGGTATAAGTCACGCGCCCGAAATCGAATTCCCACGAACCCCCGTGATTCATGGGATGCCCCTCGAAGCCAAGGTTGCCGTAATGAGTCACAATCTCATAGTTTGATACAATCTTGGCTCCTGTTCTCTTTGCGATGGAATCCACATCTACAATATGATCCTGGTGCGCATGGGTGATCAGGATATAGTCTGCCTCCAGGGCATCTACATCAATGTCATTTGCCAGTGGATTCGGACTGATAAAAGGATCTACAATCAGCCTTTTTCCGGCTACTTCAATGGCAAGGGCAGCATGCCCGAGGTACGTGATTTTCATAATGAGGAATTTAGACTAAAAATAATCAATTCGCCGCAATCATACAATTGCCCAAATTGCCGGAGCATCTTTTCTTTTTGTGCGACAACGATGCTTTATTAATTACAAAACAAGACCCAAACCAAAAAGCAAGGAAAACAGAAATGTGCTCAGGGCCAGCTTTTTAAGTTCCGGATCGAGAAGCTTCGCATCCTTGGCTTTGTAAACGCGCATCAGGTGTCCGAACAGCGGAACGTAGGCAATCAGGAACAGAAACTGAAACGGGGTGTTGAACCGCAGAGACGTGTACATCAGAGCGAACAGGAATGAGGCTCCGATGAGATAGTAATGATAATACCGGGCAAATTCTGCTCCAATTCGCACGACCAGGGTGATCTTGCCTGCTTTTTTATCCGACTCCATATCCCTCATGTTGTTGAGATTCAAGACCCCTACGCTGAGAAGTCCAACGGAGAAAGCAGGGAGAAATACCGTGTAGTCAATGGTTTTGGCATACAGAAAATAGGAGCCGCAGACACTGAGAAGACCAAAGAACAGAAAGACGAATAGGTCGCCCAGCCCGCTGTAGCCATAAGCGTTGTCGCCAACCGTGTACTTGATCGCCGCGATAATGCTGCTCACACCGAGCAGTATAAAAAGAAAAGCGTAAAAGGGGTATTCTTTTCCAAATGAGAT
>JAUIKV010000202.1 GCA_030430615.1 Bacteroidia bacterium | reverse complement strand
AGTCAATACTCTACCTCCGGTCACCATTCCACTTCCGGCGACCACCACCTTGGCCCGGTTATCGTCAATTGCTTCCCAGGTTTCCCGATATGAGCTGATGAGGCGCATGTGGTTGCTGGCGGCGTTCAGCTCTGTTATTGGCATTTTGTGCCAGTCCGGGAATTTTCGAAAAAGATTCAGGACATTGTTTCCCATCGGACTGTCTATGTAAATAGGCAGACCCGGGATTCTGTTTCTCTTGTAAAGCTTCCACAAAATGTTCATCACAACTTGCAAGCGCTCCACGGCAAATGTAGGAATGATGAGAGTGCCACGATTGTGAATGCATTTTGTGATCAGTTCGCTCAGAACGTCCTCTATGCTGTCCTGAGGGTGCAACTTGTTGCCATATGTGCTTTCGAGAATAAGAGCATCAGCACGTTTAGGCTTCTCCGGATCATTGAGCAGCAGATCATCCTTACGGCCAATGTCACCCGAAAAAACAATGCGTTTCTGATCGATCTCCAACTCGATGAAACAGGCTCCCAAAATATGTCCGTTGTACCTGAACCGGCATCGGATTGAATCCGAGAGATCCAACCAATGATCTCTTTCACACTCCTTGAAACGCTGAACCACCTTCTCAACCTCATCCATGGAATAAAGCGGCAGTGCCGGATGATGCTTCGAGTACCCCTCCTCGTTCGCCTTTTTGGCTTCTTCTTCGTGGATCCTGGCACTGTCCCGAAGAATAATTTCGGCAATGGCAAGGGTCGGTCCGGTTCCAATCACAGAACCTCGGAATCCTTCTTTTAACAACCTCGGCAGATGACCCACATGATCCAGATGGCCATGAGTCAATAGCACGATATCTATATTGCCGGCATCAAAAGGAATGGGCTTCCAGTTTAGAAGACGAAGTTCCTTCAGGCCCTGGAACATGCCACAATCCACCAGGATATTCGATTCATCGGTTTCCAAAAGGATTTTGGAACCTGTCACCGTGCAAGCAGCACCGAAAAAATGAATGTTGATTTTTTTCATGGCTCAGATCAAGGGTCGTTTGCACTAACTATTTAAAATTGACATCATAGCCAAATATTGGGAACTCCAGACCCACAATAAACCGCCAGCGGGTCACCTCGAACTGCGACAGCTCATCATTATCGGGAAACTCTCCGTCCTCCGGATCCGGAAAGTCGATGGGGCGCTCAAAATCTCCCGATGCCACCGAATATGTGCTCCCTATGGTAACCTGTGCCTTTGTGAATTTCAAATCAATCCCAAGGCCGTAGTGCATGTAGTCCGCAATCAGGTTGATGTCCGAGTCAGAGTCGTTGACAAAGTCAAATATGGTCGCACTCGTGACCAGGGGAGAAAAATCAGTGGAAAAACTGGCAAAAAGATCCACCCGTTCGCTGAGGTAAAAGTCGGCACCCACGCCAAAATTGATAACCGATTTGAGCTCTTCCTTGAAAATGAACTCATCAGTTTCACCGTTCCCCGTATCAAATGGGGGAATCACAAGGCGGTCGTACTCACTTACGGCACCGTGCCAATCCGCTTTTAGATGGATAGTGTTCCTTTTCCAGGGTATGCCAGCACCTATCGAAACAGCTATGGGTTCTTTTCGATTGGATTCCAAGCTACTGGGATCCACATACTCGAAGATGTCATTCCCCACATTATTCGCCAAAATCTCCGTGTAATTGAACTTACCACTCTTTACTACTTCCAGATAGGGCAGATCAACGTTCAAACCAAAATCAAAGTTTTTCAGCTTCCAGGCCAGACCGACTTTCCAGAACATCCCATAAGAAGTCTGCCCGAAATTAACCGTATTGTTGTATAAACTGACCTCATCGTCTTCATTTACGACACCTAGTCTAAGATCGTACTTTCCCCTGTAATTGTAGACAGACACGAAGGAGGAGACCCCAATGCTGAAATTGTCCCGTAATTTCATTCCCCAGGTCAAGCCAAACCATTCATCGGACGTCGTATTGTCCAGAACAAACTGAGAAGAAGTATCAGCCAGACCCTCAATCTCTCCTGCAATCTTACCGTCAGTTCCCTGACGTCGTGCATTGATATTGACCCGATTTCTTTCCCTCGATAAAAAAGCATAGGCAAAATGGTGATTTTCCCATTTGTCGATATTGAATGTGCCTGCCACCAAACTGGGAACCCCTTCAAATTTGGAATCACTCAATTGGCTGTCAGTGCCGAAAATGTTTTTCAAGGACAAGGTGCTAACTTGGTAAGCCTTGGCATTTATAGCGAACGTTGGACTTTCTATCAAAGCGATCCTCGCCGGGTTGTAATAGGTCAATCCCAGGTCTTCTACGCTACCGGTGACATTACCGCTGAGAAGAAGGGAACGGTTTCCAAAATTTTCGGCATTGTAATAGCCTTGTCCGAAGCATAATATGGGCAGGATAAAAAGAAAAAGTCTGGCAGTCTTCATATTGAATTGCAATTAGACGGGTGACGGATTTTATTCAATGAAAGTTAGCACTTTTTCTCGATTCTGAGGGGCCAGCGACTTTTTTTATGCACCGGTTATTCTTTCGGATTCAGAGTGGATCGAATGAAAACTGGCTCTTATTTCACTATCTTTTTTATTTCACTATCTTTGGTACAGCTCTCAAACTTGAGAGATCCAGTGAGAAATATTAACCAAAACTTTTAATCTTCTAAAATGAAAATGAAACTAGCTGCAATCACACTTTTCCTGTTAGCCTTTTCTTTCAGCGCCACGGCTCAAAAGGATGTTTCGGACAAGTCTCAAGAGGCCATTGCCGAAATCAAGAAAACCAACGACAAAATCACAAAATACTTCAATACAGCCTATGGCTACGCCGTCTTTCCATCCATTGGTAAAGGAGGCCTTGGTGTGGGAGGTGCAACCGGAAACGGAACGATCTATAAAGGCGGGGCTGTTGTCGGAGATTGCAAAATGACCCAGATATCCGTTGGATTCCAGGCAGGTGGACAGGCCTATTCTGAAGTGATTTTCTTTAAAGACGCGGACGCCTTTAATCGATTCACCGGCGATAAATTTGAGTTTGCTGCACAGGCTTCGGCAGTAGCCGTAACAGCAGGAGCCTCTTTCGACGTCGACTACAGGGATGGAATCCTTGTTTTCACACATGCCAAAGGAGGCCTGATGTATGAAGCTTCGGTGGGCGGACAAAAATTCAAATCTGAGATGAGATAAAACCTAGTATCTTATCGGACAACTGGAAAAGGCCCGGCTCATAGCCGGGTTTTTTCATTCAACAAGAGGACCTAAGACACTCCAGACGTTCGAGGCTACAATGACTTGCCCTTCGACTGTAGGATGAATCCCATCTCTTTGATTCAGATCAGGATTCCCGGCAACCCCATCCAAAAGAAAAGGAATCAGAGCGATATTGTTGGTTTTGGCCAAATCCGGGAAAATGGTTCTGAACTCAGCGGTATATTCGGGGCCCATATTAGGTGGAATCTGCATCCCAGCCAGAACAATTTCGACTTCAGGATTCTTCTTTCGCACTTTGTCTATGATCGACTGGAGATTTGAACGGGTCTCTTCCAGGGGAATTCCCCGGAGCCCATCATTGGCACCCAATTCGAGAACGAATACATCTGGTTTCTGATTCAAAACCCAGTCTACACGGCTGTTTCCCCCTGAAGTCGTCTCCCCACTCAGGCCGGCATTGATCACATTGTACTTCAATCCAAGGGAATCGAGCTTGTTCTGAATCAGGGCCGGGAATGCCTCCCTGGGGTCTAATCCGTAGCCAGCGGTAAGGCTGTTGCCAAAAAAAACAATATTTCTGATCCTGGCTTCGTCTTTCACATTTTTCTGAGGCTCATTCTCAAACTCATTTTTCTTCGGAGAATCTTCGGCAGTGGATTTTTCTTTGGGCTGACATCCAAGAATGGATAAGGCTAAGAACAAATAACAAAATTTTAACAAGTGGCTCATGTCGGGGTGAAATTGAAGCGCGTCATTTTCCGTATCTTTCGGCTTCGCAAAAAAAACGTGCGTTTATGGCAAATATATTAAATGTGTCTAACCTGGAGAAGCACTACAGCAGCGGCTCCAAAGATCTTACTGTTCTCGACGGGGTTTCCTTTGAAATAGAGTCGGGCGAGACCTTCTCCATAGTAGGGCCGTCAGGCAGCGGGAAGACTACCCTGCTCGGCTTATGTGCCGGGCTGGATCAGTCAGATACGGGAACCATTGAGCTGTGCGGAGAAAACCTGATGGATTTGTCTGAGGACGAGAGAGCTTTGCTGAGAAACCGAAAAGTAGGCTTTATCTTTCAGGACTTTCAGTTGCTTCCTACTCTGACAGCCTTAGAGAACGTTAGCGTACCCATGGAGCTCCGGGGCATCAAGGATCCGACATCGAAAGCCCTGTCTCTTCTCGAAAAAGTAGGACTATCAGATCGTTCTGATCATTATCCTTCCCAACTGTCTGGTGGAGAGCAACAACGCGTGGCGCTTGCAAGAGCCTTTTCTAATGAACCGGACATCCTTTTTGCCGATGAGCCCACAGGAAATCTCGATGCTGAAACGAGCGAAAAAGTTGAACGCCTCCTGTTTGACCTGAACAAGGAGCTCGGAACTACTCTTGTTATGGTCACACACGACATGGAGCTCGCCAATAAGACGCAACGTATGCTCCGACTTAAGAATGGCAGGGTCTGGCAGGAACAAAGCAAACTCTGAGGCAAAACCTAAATGAAGGAGAAAAAAAGCATACAATTGCCCTGGCTGATAAAGATGGCCTGGAGAGACAGCAAGGCGAGTTACAAAAAACTCAGCTTGTTCATGGCGTCGATAGTTCTTGGGATAGCTGCTGTGGTCTCCGTGGAATCCTTCAGTGACAATCTGCAATACAATATAGACCTCCAGTCAAAATCCCTGATGGGCGCTGATTTCGTGATCGATTCGCGCCATAAGCCGAACGAGCGTGTTCAGTCAATCATAGACTCCCTGGGTGGTGCCGGCGCCATGGAAGTGAATTTCTCTTCGATGTGCCTCTTTCCTAAGAATGGAAATACCAAATTCGTGCGAATCGTCGGGATGGAGGGCCCATTTCCGTTTTACGGAACCCTTGAGACGGAACCTGAGTCAGCAGGAAGATCCTATCAGGAAATAGGCGGTGCCCTGGTTGATGCCAC
>JAUIKV010000201.1 GCA_030430615.1 Bacteroidia bacterium | reverse complement strand
AGGTACAGGCAAATTCGCTGCCTGAAACATCTCGCCCAAATTTGTGCTCTCTGCCGATTGAGAAAACCAGAGTGCTCCCGTTCTGTCCCGATAAATAGTATTCACACCGAAAGGATGGTCGTAAATCATTTCGACTTTTTCTGTGACAATATTTGTGCGATAGATCTTTCCATCGGCAACATCAGACATAAGGATGTGCTCACCATCAGGTTCGAGCACCATTCCGTTGGGAGATGCAACAATCTCCGGTGGCTCATGTCTAAAACCAGCGGAGGCAAAATCACCGAAAGGGCGGTTTGAGCCATCTTTTTCTATGATTCTCAACCCATGGGCCTGATCAACAACGATGACCCGTCCATCATCTAAAGAGACGCCATCTTCAGCTCGTAGCAAACTCCCGTCACCCGGGAATAAATTGGTTTTTTGGAAAGTCAAATAGGGTATATGTTCAGATTGACTTGTGGGAGGCGAGATTTGATTATCCGATTTTGGTGATTCACAGCTTAGAATTGAAAAAGTAAAAAGTATCAGAACATGCAGAAAAGGTCTCATAGTAAATTGGCAGGATCTCATGGTAAAGGTTTTAAGTTTTGATTGTTGATGTCTCAAGGTACGAAAAATCAAGTTCAGCAAATATTGCACGATTGTCTCATTGTTTCTGCCGTTCACGGATTTATTTTTCTATGCAGACGAGAATTGAAGTTCTTTGTGTAACTATTAACTAAAGAGAAAAGATGATTCCCCCAAGAAACTTCATTCTGCTTTTGATAGCAGCATTGGCGAACTCCCTGTTTGCTCAAAACGATGCGATAACTGTCTCTGGTCAGATTGTCGAAAAAGCCAGCGGTCAGCCCATCCCTTTTGCCACGGTATTGATCCAGGACGCAGAGACCAATCAAAACATTACAGGAACATCCAGCGATTTTGACGGAAATTTTACTTTGCAGGTAGAATCGTCAGAATTTTGGGTGGAAGTGAGTTTCATTGGTTTTGAAACGTTGGCGATTAGAGAGATTGCTGTGCAGGGCAATGCGGCTAATCTCGGGGTAATTTCTCTTGAAAACGTAAATACCCTCCTGGAGGAGGTTGAGTTGCGCGCCGAAAAATCATCAACCGAATTTAAGCTGGATCGGCGGGTTTTCAACGTCGGGCAGGATTTGAGCACAACAGGAATGGGTGCCCTGGAGCTGCTGAACAACGTCCCTTCAGTCAACGTGAGCATAGAGGGAGATGTCAGTTTGCGCGGAAGCACAGGGGTTCAAATTTTGATTGACGGCAAGCCGTCGATCATCGCGGATGACCCGGCGAATACCTTGAGCTCAATCACCGCTGACATGATCGAAAGGATCGAGGTGATCACCAATCCCTCGGCAAAGTACGACGCCGAAGGGACCTCTGGAATATTGAACATCGTCTTGAGAAAAGATGACAAGACGGGTATGAACGGATCAGTGACCCTCAATACCGGTGTGCCGGACAATCACAGCATCGGGTTCAGTCTGAACCGCAGGACAGAGCGTTTCAACCTGTTTACCCAACTGGGGGTGGGGTATCGATCACTCCCGAGAGACAATGAGAACAGCAACCAGGACCTGGTCAATAACACGACGGTGAATAGCCAGGGCACAGACTATCGAAACGAGAACTTTTACAACATCATTTTGGGGAGCGATTTTTACATTAACGACCTCAACGTCATCACGCTCTCCGGAAACTATGCCTATGAGATCGAGGATCAGCCTTCCGAGACCAATTTTGAGCTGATTGACGGCTCGGGCGACCTTGTGTCTTCCTGGGAGCGCATCGAAACTACCGAGGCGACAAATCCAAAATGGCAGTTCGACCTCCAGTTCAAAAGGGAATTCGAAGACTATGAAGACCACCTCCTGCTGTTCAGTGCCCAGGGCCGGTTTTTCGGAAAGGATCAGGCTTCGGATTTCGAGGTGACACCCCTGGAGGGTGACCTGGAATTCAATGACCAGCAAACCGAAACCGAATTCCAACAGGGCGAGTACATCCTTAAACTCGACTATACCAAACCTTTCTCAGACCGCATCATCATGGAGCTCGGTTCCCAGTATTTCATCAGCGACGTGGGGAATGATTACGAGGTCAGGGAATTGATCGACGGGGAATGGGTTGTCGACCCCAACCTGACCAATGATTTCGAGTTTGACCAGAAGGTTCTTGGGGTCTACGGGACTTTTTCCTTTGAAGGAGACGCCTGGGGCTTCAAAGGCGGGCTTCGTGTGGAAAACACAGATGTTCAGACTTTGCTGGTAGACACAGATGAGCAGAACAGCCAGAACTACACGAATTTCTTTCCAAGTGGACATATCTCCTATAAGCTGTCGGATGTGACTTCGTTTCAATTGGGGTATTCCTCGAGGATCTACCGTCCGCGTCTGTGGGATTTGAACCCCTTTTTCAACATCAGAAATGATTTTGTCATCCGTGCAGGAAATCCGAATCTGCAACCCGAGTATACAGACTCTTACGAGTTCACCAGCATTCTGGGCTTTGACAAGCTCTCCCTGAACGCTGGAGTTTATTACATCTACACCCGGGATGTTATCGAGAGGGTCGTCTTTTTCGAAGACAACGTCAGCATCACGACACCCGAAAACGTCGGAACCAACCAACGCATTGGGTTCGAGGCCAATTTCAAATACAGTCCGATCAACTGGTTTACGCTCAACGGGGATTTCAATTACGGCTATTTCAAACGAGATGGGGAGTTTGAAGATCAAGTCTTTGATTTTACAGGAGATCAATGGACCTCGAGACTTACAGGAAAGTTCAAGCTGCCGGCCCAATTTGAATTCGAAATCATAGGAAACCACCGATCTGAATTTCGAAACATTCAAAGTGAGATTTCCAGTGTGACCTTCGCCGACCTGGGTCTGAGAAAAAAAATCTCCAAAGGGAAGCTGGTTCTGAACTTTAGCATTCGTGACATTTTCGCTTCGAGAAATCGGGAAATCCAGACTTTCGGCGAAGACTTCTACGTGTACAGCAACAGTTTGCGCGGGCGCTTCATAACCCTGGGCCTGAGCTATGGATTCGGCAAAGGCGAGGCCATGACCTATTCGGGAAGAAGGCGATAAAAATCAAAGAAGTCGGTTGTCGGGCCGGCCCGAAGAATCCGACACTTTATGCGATAAAATACAAGGCCGCAAGCGCTGCGATGGTACCCAGGATAGATACCAATTGTTCAGCTCTCAAGTTGCGGATTTCTCTTTCTCCTAAATTCATAGCAATGGTTTTGGTAATAATAATTAACGCAAAACCATCTATTTTATTATAATGTTCATCGGTTCCGATACTCATCATTTCGGGTTCCAACAAAAGGAAGGCAGAAACATTTATCAAGGTAGGAGAGCTTCGACTGATCAATTTATGAGCCACTTGAGATCTGCTCCAAATACCACTTCCTGAGATCGGGTATTACTTCGACCCCAAAGGCACCGGTGGATTCATCAATCATCTCGTGGTTGTAGTTCTCGTAAAAATGAATGGTAAAGTCTTTGTTGTATTCATCCTGGAGTCTTCTCAGAATTTTAAGATCGTACAAAGAAGGGTTACTTCTGTCTTTCCCCCCGTAAACCCATAATACGGGCACTGCTATTTTTTTCAGAGCCTTCTCAGGATCATATCCCTGAGGACCGCTATATGCCTCTAATTTTGAGGTAGCCTCTTCAATGGACAAGTCTTTCACAATATCACTGTAGTAGTCGGAAGCCCCAACGGTGCAGGCCACGCCCGACAAGCAGATCACAAAGGAAATTTTTGTGGATTTGCTCGCAGCAAGCGGAGAAACCCATCCTCCCTGGCTGGAGCCGATAAGACCGATCTTTTCTCGATCCACATAAGGCGTGTCGTATAGATGGTTTACAATATCCAATACGACCTCAGTCCTGAGGGGTATCCGATCGGTGCTGGTTTCCGTATTCATGCTTAGGTATTCCCCCGTTGATTCCCCTACGCCTCTTTTGTCATACACGAAAACATTTGTAGGGATGCCTTGAAAGAGTGCTTTGGCTATTCCCATATTCTGGGCACGCTCTACGCTTCCCGATCCGGGAACGACAATTACCAGAGGCAATCGAGCTGTGGAATCGGGAGTTAAAAGAGTCCCCCGAATTACCGATTCAACCGATTTGACTTCTATTTCAATGGCTGCGAATTCTTCGTTGCTTTGACCCGAAACGAAATTGGCAAATAAGGCAATCGCGATTGCCAAGACTTTATTACTATTCATATGTTTTGATTTGTACTTTGAGGACTGTCACAATTGAGACGATCCAAACGAGCATATGTAACATTGTGCAATAAAGTTTCGGTATCTTTAGGCAAGAATGTTGCGGAACATGATGTCCGTATTCTGTAAAGATCACAATATGCAATACAAAAGAATTGAAGAATCCCAATTGGTCATGACCCAGCTCATGCTGCCTTCACATTCTAATTTTAGCGGCTTTGTCCATGGGGGCTATGTGCTCAGCCTCATGGATCAGGTGGCCTTTGTCTGCGCATCAAAGCATTCGGGCCATTATTGCGTGACCGCCTCGGTGAACAAAGTGGATTTCTTAAACCCAATAGAGGTTGGCAACCTGTTGACCCTGAAAGGATCGGTCAACTACACGGGCAGAACCTCAATGGTTGTGGGGCTCAGGGTAGAATCCGAAAATATCAAAACCGGGGAGGTGATCCATTGCAATTCTTCCTATTTTACAATGGTGGCCAAAGACGATTCAGGCAAGAGCGTCCCGGTACCCGGTCTCATCCTCGATACGGAAGACAGCGTAAGGCGTTTTTCCAGGAGCATCAAAAGGCAAATGCAGGGCAAACAAAGAAGGGAGAGCTTTCAAGTGTCAGAGTTCAAACTGACCGAACACCTTGAACAGCTGAAAACCCAAAACGCCCTGGTTAAACTGTGATCAGGTGATCAGCTTACTATTGCTCGAAGTCGTTGTTTGTGTTTAAGAACAATTCGCTCTTTTTGCTGAGCAGATCAAGAAGTTCAATCTCATGGCCGTAGTTCAGCAAGTCGAAATCAAACGTATCATCTTCGACATACCGAATGAATTCTTCCACGCGGTGCTCGGGGATCTCAAAGTTTTCTACGATAAAGTCTGAGCCCAGGTAGTATTTTACGTTTTCTGCCGG
>JAUIKV010000200.1 GCA_030430615.1 Bacteroidia bacterium | reverse complement strand
GGATTTATGCGGCCAAAACCTACCAGGAAACCAATGATGACGACTGGCAATCAATGCTGGAGGTCAACCTCATGAGCGGGGTTCGACTCAGCCGAGCCCTGTTGCCGGGCATGAAAAAAAGAGGTTGGGGGCGCATCCTCTTTATCTCGAGCGAATGCGCTTCGCTGGTCCCGGAGGATCTGATTGGTTACAGCTGCACGAAAGCCGCCATGCTTGCCTTGTCGCGTGGCCTGGCCCAGATCACTGCAGGATCAGGAGTCACAGTGAACAGTCTTGTTCCAGGCTCTACCCTCACTGAGGGCGCCGAAAAGTTTCTCGCAGATCAGGCGGCATCACAGGGCGTGAGCAAAGATGAGGTGAGTGAGCAATTCTTCAAGGAGGTGAGAACCAGTTCAATCCTGGGACGTTTCCTGGACCCACGCGAAGTAGCCGACACAGCTGTTTACATTTGCAGTCCGCTCAGCTCAGGCACCAATGGAGCCGCAATTCGTGTTGATGGAGGTTCTGTACCGGGAATCTTGTGAGGGTTTGATGATTTTTGGCGTCTTAGGACTCTTAAACATTGGTTTGAAGAGACTCGAAATCAAGATTTCAGGTGGATGACCGACTCAAAATCGCTCCAGAAATCTGTGAACGATTTTGTAACCACCTCAGCGTCATTGATGAAAATCGGAACCTTCAGGGCCAGGGGCGCAAAAGCCATGGCCATGCGATGATCGTCATAGGTGTCAATGCTTATCCCTCGGTTGATGGACTTCCCTTCCGAGGCTTTCAAATGAAGGCTTTTATCCGTTACGGTGAGCTCCGCTCCGAGCTTGCCCAGTTCATTCTCGAGTGCAACGAGGCGGTCAGTTTCTTTTATTTTCAGGGTATGAAGTCCGGTAAGGTCGCAGTCCATGCCCAATCCAAAACAGGTAACGGCTATCGTCTGGGCCAAATCCGGTGAATCCGAAAGATCGAGCTCAAACGAATTCCCGTGACGGGACACCTTTTTCAGGCGGATACGGTCGTGCTCAAAGGTAGTCTCTACCCCAAAATGATTGTAAATCTCAACGAGGGAGCTGTCACCCTGCAGGCTGGACTCCTTATAGGCAGAAAGACTGACTTCTCCTGCTTCACTCAGGGCCACCAGGCTGTAAAAATAAGAGGCCGAGCTCCAGTCGGATTCCACGGTCAAGGTAATTGGCTCGATTTCCTCTTTGGGGTCAACGAAGATGGTATTTCCTTCCCATCCGCATGATATTCTAAGGTCGTTGAGCAAGGCCAGGGTCATGTTGATGTAAGGCACAGAGGTCACGTCACCTGTGAGCTTCAATCGAAGCCCGTTCTCAAGTGAGGGAGCCGTCAAAAGTAGCGCCGAGATGTACTGGCTGCTCACGTTCCCCTGGATCGACACTTCTTTTTCAAGCAGTTTTCGCCCCTTTATTCTGAGGGGTGGATAGCCCTCTTTGTTTTCATACTCGATATCCGCTCCCAGGGTTCTCAGCGCATCCACCAAAATCCCAATTGGTCGGTTTTGCATCCGTTCGGACCCCGTTAAAACCACTTCCCTGCCCTCTCGTGATGAAAAATAGGCAGTCAAAAATCGCATTGCTGTGCCTGCATGGCTGATGTCGACAACTTCTTTTTCAGAGTCCAGGGCCTTCTGCAGGTAACGCGTATCATCTGAGTTGGAAAGGTTCTTCAGTTTGATTCCGGGAAACAGGCTTTGAAGGATCAACAGCCGATTCGACTCGCTCTTGGATCCGGAGATATTGACCTCGCCACGCACGTCAATTCCTGAGGATGCATCCTTGAAATAATTCAACTCTTTGATCAAAATCAGCTGTCTTTTTTACGTTTACGCTTGAAATAAAGCGTCATGATTATCGCGTAGATACCGGCGCCCACAACCTTGCGAAGCAAGTATTTGGGGTTCGTCAGGCCCGTCAATGCCTCCTCGAAGCTTACCTGGGTCAGGGCGTAAAAGAATTCGATCAACAACACGATGATCAGGAAGATAACCGCAGTTATCACAAAGGTCTGAATGAAGGAATATGATTCAAAGCTTCTTTTTGCCATGGCTGTGAGACTTGTTAAATGTATTCGGAGTTAGCTGGTTGTATCTACTATTTGAGCTTTTTGTTGTTGTGATGGCGATCGTGATCCCGCTTGCTTTTCAGATCGAGCTTCTTGTCGAAAGACTCCTGAAGATCAATCCCGGTTTGGTTGGCCAGGCAAAGAAGCACAAAAAGCACGTCTGCCAGCTCTTCTCCCAGGTCTTTGTTCTTGTCGGATTCCTTTTCACTCTGCTCCCCATATCGCCTGGCGATGATACGTGCCACTTCACCCACCTCCTCGGTCAGCTGGGCCATGTTGGTAAGCTCGTTGAAATAGCGGACCCCATGTTCTTTGATCCACTCATCCACAGCCAATTGCGCATTCCTGATATCCATCATCTTGATTTACCTCGCAAATATAAAGAATTAAGGGCTGTGGTTACCGAAAAAGAGGGGAGTCGCTGTATTTTAAGGCTTCAAGTCTTTGAGCAGCTTCGTGAACTCCATTCGGGGAATTTCCCTGGCGCCCAAACTGGCCAGGTGGGCTGTGTAGACCTGGCAGTCGATCAGACGGTAATTTTCTTTTTCAAGCTTCTCCGCAAGGTGGATAAATGCCAATTTTGAGGTATTGGCTTCGCGACTGAACATGCTCTCACCACAGAAAACATGACCCAGGTCAATCCCGTACAGGCCGCCGACCAGCTCCTCCTCTCTCCAAACTTCAACCGATTTGGCATGACCCATCTCGTGAAGCCTGATGTAGGCCAGTCTCATTTCTTCGGTTATCCAGGTGCCGTCCTGATCTTTTCTCGGACTCTCCTGGCACGCCTTTATCACCTCTTCAAAATTCTCATTCCAGGTGATGTGATAGGTTCCTCTTCGAATGAGCTGTTTCATGCTTTTTGACACCTTGAGTTTTCCAGGGAAGAGAACCATGCGCTTTTCGGGGCTGTACCATACGATCGGTTCGCCTTCGCTGTACCAGGGAAAAATCCCGTTCCGATACGCCAAAAGAAGACGCTCCGGGCTCAGGTCGCCTCCGATGGCGAGGATGCCATCAGGACTGGCCAGCTCCACATCCGGGAACTCAATCTTCTTTCCGAGCAAAAACATAATTCAGGATTCAATCTCAAAGATACCACACGGCCTCCGTAAAATCAACTTTCCGTTCAGTTCTGATTGGACCCGTCGCAAAACAAAAAACCACCTGCCTTTTGACAGATGGTTCTTGTGATGATTGGATGACCCTTTAAGGTCGTTCGGTTTAAAACGGCAGATCGTCCGGCTCGCTGTCATCAACTGATGACACGGGCTCGAAACCGCTGGCGTCCATCGGCGGAACTCCTTCGGGAGCGCCTGCCTGAATTTTTTCCAGTCTCCATCCCTGAATGGAATTGAAGTACTTTATCTCACCTTGTGGGTTTTGCCATTCTCTTCCGCGGAGGTTGATGCTTATTTTCACGTCTTCCCCAACATTGAAATTATTCAGAAGGTCGCACTTGTCCTGTACGAATTCGATCAGCAGGAACTGCGGATACTGCTCATCCGTAGTCAACACTACCTCGCGTTTTCTGAAACCGTTGCTTCCGTATGTTTTTGTCTCGTCGATTTTTTTGATTTTCCCTGTTACTTCCATGGATTCTTGCTACTAATTTTTTTGGTTCAACTTAGGAGCACCTTCAAGGCCCCTGTTACATCATTATTTTGGATCAATTGCTGAGCAAATTTATGTTTTTCATCCCGATCCAGCCCAAATATTTCGGGTTTGTCTTTCATAAACTTATCAACATCGGCAGGGTCAGGCAGCTGTTCTACATTTCCAAGGAGCCCCAGGTCGTTACCGGTTAAAACCGAGCTCATTCTCACCGATTCGGGCAATCCACTCACTCCAATTCCCTTATTTCGCAAGGGTTTTGGAATCTCGAAGAAACCCTCCCTGGCCCGGCTGTAATAACTTCCGCCTGCGCGAGCCACCAGGTCGAGCGCTTTCTGATCAATTTTCTTGTTCGCATCGAGAACGCTCTCATCGATATGCATGAGCAATACTTCGCAGATGATGAGGTTTCCGGCTCCTCCCTCGCTTCCCAGCTCGATGACCTGTCGGATCGCACATTCGAACTGCACCGGGGATTCGGCCACACGAAATGGCTTGACGCGCTCGGATTCCTTCATGCTGAACCCTGCCTTTTCAAACTCGTTCACCCCTTTGTCGTATTCGGTGCTCGACAAGGAGGTCTGTTGGACCATATCATGGGTCACCACATTGATCACCACCTCTTTGACCGCTTTGGCGTTCTCGTAGGTGTGCTTGACCGTGTTGCCCCTTACCCTTCGGGCAGGCGAAAAGATCAGGATCGGGGGATTTGCGCTGAAAACATTGAAAAAACTGAAGGGAGACAAGTTGGGGTTTCCCTCCTCATCAATCGTGGATGCAAGAGCAATAGGTCTGGGTGCAACTGCAGAGAGCAGGTAGGAATGAAGTTCAGGCGTTTGTGTATCCTTTGGATTAATTGTTAACAATTGTCTTGTTTTTTTAACAAAAATAGCCAATATTTATTTCTCGAATACTAAGCTCCTCGAATTTAAGTTATAAGTCAGGAATATAGTTATATTTGCCTTTAATGAACCGACTCCCCAGCAGTAAAACTCTGATGAAATGGGCGCTGATCCTGGCGTCTTTTTTAATTGTCGCTTCTATCCTTTGGAACACCAACCAATTTTTCAGAAAGTTTAAAAACGAGGAACGCCTCAAGATGGAAGTTCTGGCCACGGCCTACGAGAATTTCAACAACGCCGATCTCGACATCGATGTGTCCCTCGAAGAGAAGATCATTCAAAGCAACAAGAGCATTCCGATGATCATCACTTTCGAAAATGGAGACATCAACCGTTGGGCCAACCTCGATGTGGAAAACAACATGAGATTCACGGCGCTGCCTGTAGACGACAGGCTTTACCTGAGTCGTCAGCTCCAGATCATGATGGAAGAGAACGAGCCCCTGTTGGTAAAATTCAAGCTCGACAACGTCGATATCACAGAGAAGATCTACTACCGCGATTCGGACCTTCTCAACAAACTGCAATACTATCCTCTTGGCCTCCTGTTGATTTTATTCCTTTTCGGAACGATCATTTACCTG
>JAUIKV010000199.1 GCA_030430615.1 Bacteroidia bacterium | reverse complement strand
TCGCCGTGATGGAGAATTCGATGACGCTAAAGGGCAAATTCAACGTCGAAACTGCTAATTCGGGAAAACTCGAGATTTCGATGAACGGGTTGAGCAAATCCTTGCCTTTCAACTATGAGGTGAAGCAGGATACCATTCACGTCAACGCAAATATGGACCTCAACGAGTGGGGTGCCCAGGCTGCGCTGGAATCCCTAAATGAGGCCTGCAAGGTTCTTCACACGGGTTCTGACGGTGTTAGCAAGACCTGGAACGACGTAGCTCTCAACGCCAAAATTCTGACGGTTAAAACTGGAAGTTAATAAGGACCCTACAATGAGCGGATGCTTTGCTCCAGGACTTCGATCTTGGCCAGGGCATCCGCTTCTTTTTTCCGTTCATTTGCAATCACCTGCTCAGGTGCATTGTTTACGAACCTCTCGTTGCTCAGCTTCTTCTGCACAGATAAGAGAAAACCTTTGTTGTATTTCAACTCTTTCTCCAATTTCTCCCGTTCAGCCTCCACGTCTATATTGTCCTGCATAGGAACAAAAAACTCATTGGCCCCTACCCTGAAGGACACCGATCGGTCAATTTTTTCCTCTACCCTCGAGATGGAAGAAACATTGGTCAGTTTCTGGATCGCGGCATCATATAAGGACTCATTCTTTGAGCTGTAGAGCACGCAGAGCTCGAGGCTCTCCTTGAACGATACACCCTTTTCTTTTCTGATGTTGCGCACAGCAGATACAATTTCTTTTACTTGTTCAAACTCCTTGAGCAGATGACTGTCAAAATCAGCCTGATCCGGATATGCGGAAACGATCAGGGCTTCCTCGGGACTCCTCTCGCTAAAATGCTGCCAGATCTCCTCCGTGATAAAAGGCATGAATGGGTGCAGCAATCGAAGATTGCCTTCGAAGAAGGAGACCGTGGCATCAAGGGTTTTGGAATCTATGGGCTCTCCATAGGCCGGTTTGACCCACTCGAGAAACCATGAAGAGAAATCGTCCCAAATGAGCTTGTAAATGGCCGTTAGTGCGTCTGACAATCGATATTGTTCAAACTGCTCGTCAATATATTTCAAGGTGGCGTTGAACTTTGATTGATACCATTCAATCGCGAGTCTAGCCGCTTCGGGTTGCTCTGCTTTTTCTGAAAGCTCCCAACCCTTGACCAGTCTGAAGCCATTCCAAATTTTGTTGGCAAAGTTTCTTCCCTGCATCATGAGCCCTTCATCAAACAACAGATCATTCCCTGCCGCAGAGCTCATTAGAATTCCTGCCCGGACCCCATCTGCGCCGTACTGACTCATAAGCTCCTCAGGATCGGGAGAGTTCCCCAAAGACTTTGACATCTTCCGACGACTCTTGTCACGTACCAGACCTGTGAGGTACACATTTTCAAAGGGTTTCGCATCTGCGAACTCATAGCCTGCAATGATCATTCTGGCTACCCAGAAGAACAGAATATCCGGTCCGGTGACCAGGTCGTTGGTCGGATAGTAATATTTGAAATCCTCATTTGAGGGTTCATTGATTCCGTTGAAAACACTGATGGGCCACAACCATGACGAAAACCAGGTGTCCAGCGAATCTTCATCCTGCCTCAAATCTGAAAGCTTAAAATCCTCCTTGCCCGGCATTTCCATTACCTGAGACAAAGCCTCCTCAGGTGTTGCGGCCACAACAAAATCCTGGGTGCCCTCCCCAAAGTAAAATGCCGGAATCCGGTGACCCCAATACAATTGGCGAGAAATGTTCCAATCCCGGATGTTTTCCATCCAGTGCCGGTAAGTGTTTTCAAACTTTGATGGCACCAGGCGCACTTCCTTGCTGTTCAAGACCGCCTCAATGGCAGGTTTGACCAAATCCTCCATTTTGAGGAACCACTGCTCGGAAATTTTCGGCTCTATAACGACTTTGGTCCGCTCCGAAGTACCCACCTTGTGGGTGTAGTCTTCAACCTTGACCAGGCTTCCTTTCTCTTTAAGCTCCTGGGCAATGTCCTTGCGCACCTCAAAGCGGTCCCGCCCTTCGTAGTGGAGACCATTCTCATTGAGGGTCCCGTCATCATTGAAGATATCGATGACCTCCAACCCGTGTTTTTCACCTATCTCCTTGTCATTCGGGTCATGGGCCGGGGTAATCTTCAAACTTCCCGTTCCGAATTCCATGTCTACGTATTCGTCCTGGATGATCGGAATCACCCGATCGGCTAGGGGCACAATCGCTTTCTTGTCTTTCAAATGAACGAACCTCGGGTCTTCGGGATGCACGCAAATGGCGGTATCTCCCAAAATCGTCTCTGGTCTCGTCGTTGCTATCTGAACCACTTCGTCACTTCCCTCAATCTGGTAATTTACATAGTAGAGGTGTCCAGGCTTTTCCTCATAGATGACTTCCTCGTCACTGAGGGTCGTCTTGGCCTGTGGGTCCCAATTGACCATTCTGTACCCCTTGTAAATCAAACCTTTCTTGTACAGGTCAATGAATACCCTGGTCACCGATTGGTTCATGTCCTCGTCCATGGTGAACTTAGTCCTTTCCCAGTCACATGAGGCACCAAGCTTCTTGAGCTGTTCCAGGATCATACCTCCGTGCTTGTGGGTCCATTCCCAAGCGTGATCCACGAATTCTTCCCGAGTCAAATCCGACTTGGCGATTCCCTCTTCCTTGAGTTTAGCCACCACCTTGGCTTCAGTCGCAATTGAGGCATGATCCGTGCCGGGAACCCAACACGCGTTGAAACCCTGCATCCTCTTGCGACGTATCAATACATCCTGAATGGTGTTGTTGAGCATGTGTCCCATATGCAACACCCCAGTCACGTTTGGAGGCGGAATGACAATCGTATAGGGTGTTCGGCCATCCGGCACTGACCGGAAATAACCGTTCTTCATCCAGTAATCATACCATTTGCCTTCGACTCTTTCTGCCTGATACGTGGTGGGGATTTTCATCTGTTAAAATTTTGTCAAATAGTTTGCAAAATTACAATTTTAAGCAATATATCGTTTCCAATTCAGTTACATTTTCAGGTAAAAACACTAATTTTACGATCAAAATCTGGTACCATGAAAAAATTATTCGCCATTATGTTTGTCGGTCTGTTGGCCATAAGCGTTCAAGGGCAAACAAAAGAGGAAATTCTCAAAGATTTTACAGGACCCGTTTTCGAGTTTGAAACCGAAGTCATCGACTATGGTGAGATTGCCGCCAATTCGGATGGCAACCGGGTATTCACATTCAAGAATGTGGGCAAGGCGCCTCTGATCATCAGTCAGGTCAAGGGAAGTTGCGGTTGTACGGTTCCAACCAAACCCGAAAAACCGATCATGCCGGGTGAAACAGGAGAAATCAAAGTGAAGTATGCGACCAACCGCATCGGACCATTTTCCAAGACGGTGACTATCACGTCAAATGCATATGAGGACACTAAGGTTCTGAGAATCAAAGGCAGAGTTCTTGAAGCTGGGACGGCCGATATTGAAAAGAAGAAATCCGTGGTCTCTGATACCAACTAAGAAGGTTTGAGACCCAAATGATTAAGAAAGCCCTTGAAATTCAAGGGCTTTTTTTATAGCATACTTTTCAGAATGAATTCGTAGTTCAAATGCTGCCCATTTCGATCCACAAGCATCCGGATGCGCTTGTCTGCTTTCTGGGAGAAAATGTGATTGACCTCCTCCATCTTCATGCTGTAAGCAGCTCTACCGTTGATTTCGAGTATGATATCCCCTACCCTTAGACCGGCGAGATGAGCGGGTGATCCGTGCCGAATCACTGAAATCTTGTAACTCGGCTTGTAAGTCAGGCCATAACTGTAAATAATATCCGTGATCGACTGGTTGTTTTGTCCCTCAACCGGGTTGACCCGCGTACGCTTCTCCTTAACCAACATCTCTCCGCCGTATATAATCTCAATCCCGCTTTTGTTGTATAGAAACGGCTCATTGAAGAACCTGTTGTTCTTTTTCAACGTGATCCGCCTTCCTGGATAGTCCATGATGACGTGAAACCTCTTTAAGATACCGGCCCCCAGGGTGCCGTTCCTCTCCTTGTTTGAATGCATGGTCAACATGGAGGTCGAATCTGGGTAGGAAACATTGGCATCGAAGATCATGAAATTGCCAATGCGAATTTCCTTCAGTTTGGCCCTTTTCCCGAAGATGTCCCCGCTGAGCCCCTTGCCCAGGTAATCGTCAAAGTTATTTTCAGGCACATAAATGTTGGGATCTGAGTACGGGAAGAGCCAAAGGGAATCTCCGCCGCCCGAATCAATGAGCAGCTTGACCTTGTGCTCCGTTCCGGCCTGGTTGGTCACATAGACGTCAATGTAAGGTTTGCTTCCATAAAAATCGAGAGGGAAGCTCTCGCAGGTTTTGCATTTGGGATATTCGAAGGTGTCAGGGTCGTAAAAAACCAATTTCTGGGAGACGTAGTTTATCTTCACCACAAAATCTTCGAACAGGTCCCCTCCAATGATGCCATGAATATCAATTCCCATCTTGGCCGAAAGGTCAAAAAGATTGTCGGTGATCATAAAAAGAGAGAGACCTGGATTGATAATGCCATTGCAGCTGAACAGATTGCCGTTCGAACTTATGGCATTGATTGAACTTCCTTCCCCCAGACCCCTGAGCTGAAGAGTTTCAACATTCTTGAGAAGTAAGGAATCTGAAATCTGCACATTGAATAGGACTGTCTTTTTTACGCCTGTGTCGACGAGGAAAGAAAGCTCCTTGCCATTGATCCTTGCCCTAATGACCATCATGTTGTTCACCAGCTGGAAAGGCACCACCGCTTTGTCCTCTCGTCCAGGCGACAAGAAAAAGCTCCCCTGGGCAAACCCCGGGGCAAACAACAAAAAAAACAGACAAGAAATCAGTACATTCGAGGCCTTCATTCGCAGGTGTAAAGCCTTAGGAAAGTACTATAAAAAATAGATATAACAATGGGTTTAAGAAAAATTTAGCGTTTCAAAACCCGTGTTTGAAACGCTATTTCTTGATGATATCATTCATCTTGTTAAGAACGAAAGGCACCAATTCCTTGGCGAGCATGAACACAATGAAAATCTTCCTGGTCTTTCGATTGGCCAGCAAGAAAGTACCGGCAAGACTCATGAGGGCATTTTTGTAATTCCCCAGTGAAAAGGATTCCAGTGAATCATGAATCGAACCTTTTACGGAAACACCT
>JAUIKV010000198.1 GCA_030430615.1 Bacteroidia bacterium | reverse complement strand
GTATGCAAGATCAAGGAGATCTCCTATGACAAAATAGAACAGAAGCTGAAACAAGTGCACCTGTACGAACGGAGGAACAGCAAATTCAAAACCTACTCCCTGGGGATGAAACAACGCCTGGCAATCGCATCAGCGCTTCTCAACGACCCGGAGATCCTGATCCTCGACGAACCCACCAACGGGCTGGACCCGCAGGGGATACATGAGATCAGGAGCATCATTCAGAAAATTGCCTCCAACGGCACGACCATATTATTGGCCTCCCACCTGCTCGACGAAGTGGAAAAAGTGTGCAGTCATGTGGTGGTCATCCGTGAGGGCATCAAATTATATTCGGGCAGGGTGGATGAAATGACCGCAAGCCACGGGATTATTGAGATCGAGAGCAAATCCGACAAGAATGACATCTTCACCGCTCTCAAAAGCATGGAAGGCATCGAATCGGTTCAGGAAGAGGGCGAACGAATTTTTATTCGACTGAATCAGGACGTCTCTTCAGGACATTTCAATCGTCAGCTCATGGAACAGGGAATTGAGCTGTCTCATCTGGTAAAAAGAAGACCAACACTTGAACAGCAATTCCTGAGCCTGACCAATAACAACTAACCTGCTCTATAAACTAACCTTCTCAAAAGCACAGAACATCATGTTCAGACTGATCGACATAGAACTCCATAAATTAAAAAACAGCCGGGCGAGCAAGGTCCTGATCATTACTTATTTCATCCTTCTGACCTCCATTGCCCTGATCGCGGCAATCAAATTCGACATCGGGCCGGTCCAGTTCCACCTGGCAGAGCAGGGCATATTCAACTTTCCCTACATCTGGCATTTCAATACCTTCATCGCAGCCTTCTTCAAGTTCTTTCTGCTGCTTGTCATCGTCTCCATGATGGCCAATGAATACAGCAACAAAACACTCAAACAAAACCTGATCGATGGACTGAGCAAGAAGGAATTCGTGCTGAGCAAGTTCTACACTGTTATCGTCTTCGCCCTGATCTCGACGGTATTCGTTTTTGTCGTCTCCCTGATACTCGGACTCATTTACTCCGACTACAACGAATTCTCCATTATCTTCTCGGACCTGGAATACCTGCTGGCCTTCTTTGTCAAACTCATGGGATTCTTCTCTTTCGGGCTCTTTTTAGGCGTTCTGATCAAACGCTCTGCCTTTGCTGTCGGTGCCATGCTCATCTGGTTCTTCGCCGAATTGATCGGTTACAATGTCATGAAATGGAAGGTCTTCAAAGATGAAGAGATTGCAGATACGCTTTTCCAGTTTGCCCCCCTAAACTCCATGTGGAATCTCATAGACGAACCCTTTTCCCGTCTGAACGCGGTCAAGACCATCGCCAGTCAGATCGGCGAGGATTTCACGGGAGACTACGCTGTGCACTTCTATGAAATCGCCATCGTCCTGGGCTGGACGGCCCTGTTCACTTATGGCTCATATTATCTCTTGAAGATACGCGACCTTTGAGAAAAAGCGTATTTTTGAAACATGCAATTTCAACTCGTTTCGGATTTCAAACCCACCGGAGATCAGCCCCAGGCCATTGAGGAGCTGACAGCAGGAATACTAAACAACGACAAGTACCAGGTGCTGCTCGGGGTAACCGGTTCCGGCAAGACCTTTACCGCAGCGAACGTCATTGAAAAAGTACAGCGTCCGACGCTCGTCCTGGCTCATAACAAAACCCTGGCCGGACAGCTCTATTCGGAGTTCAAGCAATTCTTTCCAGACAATGCCGTAGAGTATTTTGTGTCGTATTACGATTACTACCAGCCCGAGGCCTTCATACCGACCACGGGACTTTACATTGAAAAGGACCTGTCCATCAACGAAGAAATTGAGAGGCTGAGACTGAGCACGACCTCTGCCCTGCTCTCAGGGCGAAGAGATGTTCTTGTCGTGGCCTCGGTATCCTGTCTTTACGGTATTGGTAATCCCGTGGAGTTCAAGAAGAATGTGATCACGATCTCGGTCGACCAAACCGTTTCCAGAACACGCTTTTTACACCGCCTGGTCACGAGTTTGTATTCCAGAACCGAAGACATAGCGAAAAGCGGGACCTTCAAGGTGAAGGGCGATACCGTGACTATCTATCCTTCCTATGGAGAATTCGGCTTTCGCGTCCATTTCTTCGGGGATGAAATTGAAGAAATAGAAAGCTTCGACCTCACAAGCAACCAGGTGATTGACAGGTTCGAGAGCCTCAACATCTATCCGGCCAACCTGTTCGTGACCTCCCCGGATGTTCTGCAAAACGCCATTCACGAGATCCAGGATGACCTGGTCAAACAAATCGAATTTTTCAAGGAATCCGGACGAAGCCTCGAGGCCAAAAGGCTAAAAGAAAGAACCGAATTCGACCTGGAAATGATCCGCGAGCTGGGTTATTGCAGTGGCATTGAGAACTATTCCAGATACCTTGACGGCAGAGCCCCGGGCACCCGACCCTTTTGTCTGCTCGACTATTTTCCGGACGACTACCTGATGCTGGTCGATGAGAGTCACGTGACCATCCCACAGGTGCATGCCATGTACGGAGGAGACCGGTCGAGGAAGGAAAATCTTGTCGAATACGGATTCAGATTGCCTGCGGCTATGGACAATCGACCCCTGAAATTTGAGGAATTTGAAGCCATTCAGAACCAGGTGATCTACATCAGCGCCACCCCAGCCGATTACGAGCTCCAGCACAGTGAAGGGGTATTCGTCGAACAGGTGATACGACCCACAGGACTCCTCGACCCGGAAATTGAAGTCCGGCCCAGTGAGAACCAGATCGACGATCTCATCGAAGAGATCCACCTGCGCGTGGAGGCCGATGAGAGGGTTCTTGTGACGACCCTCACCAAACGCATGGCTGAAGAATTGACCAAGTACCTTACCCGTATTCAGGTGCGTTGCCGTTACATTCATTCGGATGTTGACACGCTCGAGCGGATTGAGATCATGACTGATCTCAGAAAGGGGCTGTTCGACGTGCTCATCGGCGTCAACCTTCTCCGGGAAGGCCTGGACCTTCCTGAAGTTTCACTCGTGGCCATTCTCGATGCCGACAAGGAGGGGTTTCTCAGAAGCCACAGGTCGTTGACCCAAACAGTGGGAAGAGCGGCGAGAAATGTCAATGGGAAAGCGATCATGTACGCAGACAAGATCACCAATAGCATGCAGCTGACCATGGATGAAACTCAGCGTCGTAGGGAAAAACAAATGGCCTATAACGAAGAACACGGCATATCCCCTCAGCAGATCAAAAAGAACATTGACGAAACGCTGACTAAGAACCAGGTGGCGACCTACCAATACGAGCAGGCCAACACAAATGCAACCGAGCACGAATTGCGTTATCTCGCCAAACCCGAAATAGAAAAACGGATACGCGAAAAGCGCAAGAACATGGAAACTGCAGCCAAGGCGTTGGATTTCCTCGTAGCAGCCAAGCTACGCGACGAAATCAAAGAATTGCAGGAGTACCTGTAACAGTCTTTTGTTAAAGGCTTTTAATTGCCCTTTTTGTGATCTTCCAGAAACTTGGCGAGCCCGATGTCTGTGAGCGGATGCTTGAGTAAACCTGAGATCGCACTCAACGGACCTGTCATGACATCAGCACCGATCTTGGCGCAGTCGATGATATGCATCGTGTGTCGCACTGAAGCCGCCAGAATCTCGGTCTCATAGCCATAATTGTCAAAGATCAGTCGAATCTCGGAGATCAGTCCAAGACCATCCGTTGAAACGTCGTCCAAGCGACCGATAAACGGAGAGACGTAAGTTGCACCCGCTTTCGCAGCAAGAAGTGCCTGACCCGGAGAAAAAACCAGAGTCATGTTGATCTTGACACCTTTGTCTGCAAAATATTTACAGGCTTTGACTCCATCGGCAATCATAGGAAGCTTGACCACGATTTGCGGATCAAGAGCAGCAAGCTCTTCTCCTTCCCTGATCATACCCTCGAAGTCTGTGGCAATTACCTCGGCGCTAACATCGCCATCGACGATGGAACAGATTTCACGATAGTGGTTGATAATGTTGTCTCTTCCGGTGATGCCCTCCTTGGCCATCAAAGATGGGTTGGTTGTCACTCCGTCCAGGATTCCAAGGGCCTGGGCTTCACGTATCTGATCGAGATTAGCCGTGTCTATAAAAAATTTCATGGGTGCGTTTTAAATTTTCGCAAATATAGCTCATAAATTGAGAATCACTGATCCTTTTTTGTTGGATCGGATGAAACTTGTCAACAGAAACTGTTCATTATGACATATTGAAATGGCAAGGACCAAAAAAGAGAGAAATATCTATCTTGTCACGACATTTGAATCAAACGCGATGAAAAAAGCAAGCGAAGACCCAAACGAAAAGATCATCAACGGTTTCAGGCATATACGGCACGATCACGAATCCTACCCGGAAGAAGAAATGATCCGCAGAAGCGACAATTTCTATCAGTGGCTGGATCGGCGAAGATCGATCCGGGAATTCAGCGACCGTCCGGTTCCGAAAGAAGTAATTGAAAACATCATACAGGCAGCTTCGACGGCTCCCTCCGGGGCACACAAACAACCCTGGACCTTTTGCGCAGTTTCGAATTCAGCTCTAAAAAGCAAAATTCGCGAAGCCGCCGAAAAAGAAGAGAAGGAATCCTATGAGCATCGAATGGGAGAGCGGTGGAAAAATGACCTGGCTCCCATGGCTACCGATATGCACAAACCATTCCTGGAAATCGCCCCCTGGCTGATCATCGTATGCAAACGGCCCTATGAACTTGGACCGGATGGGAGCAAAATCAACAACTACTACGTGAATGAATCTGTGGGTATTGCCTGTGGCATGCTTATCACGGCCATTCACCAGGCAGGGTTGGTTACCCTGACCCACACACCCAGCCCCATGAGATTTCTCACTCAGCTCCTCGATCGACCGGAGAACGAAAGGGCTTTTTTGCTCTTGCCCGTGGGCTACCCAAAAGAACCGGTATACGTTCCGGATTTGAAAAGAAAAGGTTTGGATGAAATATCGGTGTTCTACTAGTCATCTGTGTTCAAACAGATGCCTGAATCACGGCGAAAAGCTTTCACAACTCAGAGCTTGTAGTGATTCATCAGCAGTTTCTCGTAAATCTTGGATGGCAGTATACGTTTAAGCACAATAGAGAATTTTTGCATAAACTCCCCTACCTTAT
>JAUIKV010000197.1 GCA_030430615.1 Bacteroidia bacterium | reverse complement strand
ATCAGGGAGCTGATACCTTCGGGCAGACCGTTCGATTTGAAAACTGAAGCCGCTATGTTTTGGCAGGCAATTCCGCAAAGCGGAGCTTTCTCGCTTGGCTTCCAGACACAAACATCCCCGCATATCCAGGCCAGGGCAGTGTTCCACGACCACACGGCTACAGGGAAGTTGAATGCCGAAATAATTCCGACAACTCCAAGCGGGTGATATTGCTCGTACATCCTGTGACCGGGTCTCTCGCTATGCATGGTCAAACCGTGCAATTGACGTGACAGCCCCACCGCAAAATCACAAATATCTATCATTTCCTGTACCTCCCCAAGACCTTCCTGGAGGCTTTTACCCATTTCGTAAGAGACGAGTTTGCCTAAGGGTTCTTTTAGTTCCCTGAGCTTTTCTCCAAACTGCCTGACAACTTCACCCCGTTGAGGAGCGGGAACGGTTCTCCAATGCGAAAAGGCCTTTTCAGCCGTCGTCATGACACGTTCATAATCCTCCCGGGTGGTGGACGCCACTTTGCCGATCAACAATCCGTCGACCGGAGAATAAGAGGAGATAAGCTCTCCGTTTGAAAAACACTCAGAGCCTGTAGAGGTCCCTGGATTGACTTCTTGAATTCCCAATGCATCGAGTACTTCCTTTATTCCAAAGTCAGTTGCCACTAATCCCATAGTAAATAGTTTTGAGGTTTATTCGAAAATCTACTGAAATGTAAAATTAACAGTATTTGACCTAAGAAATTGAAAAATGCTAAAGAAATTTGGCTGAGAAAAAGCTTTTCTAAGAAATTGGCAAATCAGAACTTGTAGTTCAAGCCCGAATACAAACCGAAGTAATAAGGTCTGAAGTCACCTGACTCCCCGGAATAGGTGTTGAATTGATATTTGAACATCGGTGCCACATTGAGGTACCAGCTTTTGCTGATCTTGTAATCCAGGTCCACCCCAACATTACCGCTGAAGTTCAAGCTATTCAAATTGTTGGCGCCTCCCAAATCTGTAACGCCTTCATTGGAGACAAACGAGACCGAATTATCGGATAATATCATGGTGCTGAATCCCCCGACCAGGTTCAGTCCAAGCTTTCGGTCGTAAAGATTGTACTTCATCTCAATAGGGAGCTCGTAGTACTGCATGAATTGGTTGATGTCACCGCTAACCCCGGGTCGATTCAGATCCTTGACGCTTGAAGTTGCATTTTGACCGGGAGTCAGATATACGCCAGGCTTGCTGGTATTGATATTGTTGTAGCCGTTTTTGGAGGAGGTTATGAAAGCGTTCACGCCATTGGTGTTATAGGCCAGATCCACGCGGTTGATACCCGATTGAATAAACAATTTTTGGGAAAGCTGGTAATTTACCCGGACTCCGACAGAAAGCGAGTTGTCTGAACTTTTGGAGTTGTCAGACAGTTCGGTGTTCAAAGGAGAGCCACTTTGCAGGGTATTGTAAAAGACTGGAGCAACGGTAGGTCCAACAGACCATTTTTTATCCGTGAACTCAGGTTCCTTCTCTTTCGTCGGAATGCTTGCAATGCGGTCCGTAATGGATTCAGTGGCATTCATTTCCTCCAGGAATACGTCCTCATCGACGACGTATTTGTCTTCAATATTCTTATATACGCTGGATATGCTGTTTGTCGTGACTATGACCTGGTTCGAAGGCTTTTTGACAAAAATGGGTTTCCCGGCTTTTCTCAGCTCCTGGACTTTCTCTTCATTCTGCGCCAATATGACATCAGAATTGATCACCTGTGGATCATTAGGAGTTCTCGGTTGCTCGGTATTTAATTCTTGTGGAGATTGTTGTTCCTGGCTGACCTCCTGATTCACCAAAGGAGCCTGATCAATTGAATTGACATAAAAGAAGGCTGCGGATGCAATGAGAAGTGATATGGATGCCGCTACCCCAAATCGTCTCCAGATTGGAACGGCTTTTCTATCGGATGAATTGGCGAGATCCTGGGCAATACCGTTCCAAACCCGTTTTCCGGGTTCGATCTCCAGGTCCTTCAGGTTTTCCTGGAATACTCGGTCTATGTTCTTCTTTTCGATCATCTATTGCCAATCAAATTAAAACAGTCCCGCTTTCTTTTGTTGCTGGCTCAGTTCTATCTTATCTTTAAGGATCAGCCTTGCCCTTGAAAGATTTGACTTGGATGTGCCTTCCGCTATCCCCAGGAGAACCGAAATCTCCTTATGGGAATACCCGTCCAACACGTATAAATTGAATACCATGCGATATCTCTCAGGCAATTCCTGAATGATCTTTAGCAGGTACTCCAACGAGATCTCCTTTTCGTCGACCTCAACATCAACCTCTTCCGGATAATTCTCTTCCACGAGGTTGAGCACGTTCTTTTGACGATACGTCTGTAAGACAGTGTTGATCACAATCCTCTTCATCCAGCCTTCAAATGAACCTTTGTGCTGGAATTGACCTATCTTTCTAAAAATGGTGATAAAAGCTTCCTGTAAATTGTCCTCAGCTTCCTGATGGGTCCTGGAGTACTTCAGGCAGATCGGAAAGAGCTTACCGGCAAACAGATGGTAAACCTCCGACTGTGCGATCAGATCTCCTTTTTTACATTTTAATATGAGTTTCTTTAGACTCATTGGCGCTTTCATCACTTTGTGTTACTACCGGAACCTCTACGATTAGATAGATGGGTTCCCCGTTGTCATCTTCACCTTGCCAGAACCTGAAAACATAAGGACTTGTCTGTAACGCGTGAACGCGAACGGTCAACTCCTGTTCAATTTCCAGCGGCTCACAGCTGTTTTCGTCGACGACCAACGAGATCACTGCTATGTTCCTTGCTGTTTCGTCATATTCGTAAAGAATATCACTGGCAATATAACAGTCATCCGGCACGATATATTTTACCGTAATGTCATAAATCTTACCAAATTCAAACTCCTCCGGCACTACGGCACCTTCTGTCTCCAAAAGCTCGTAGTGATAATCCTCAGAATCATCAGAACATGATATGAATAAAATAGCGACAAAAATTACGAAAAATATCCTTTTTACAACCATTTTTTAACACAAAATAATATGCCTTGTCTAAGTAAGATGCCCATTTGACAATAGGTTGCGTAAAATTGAATTACTTTTGTTCAAAAAAGAAAAGTGCATTTCTCTGGGATCTTTACGATTGACAATCAGGCGCAGTTTGAAGAGATGTGCATGCGAATATTCCAGCATCAGGTAGTCAGCAACACAACATACCGGGAATTCGTTGAGCTACTGGGCAGGATGCCCGACAAGATAACCGGGATCGAGCAGATCCCCTTTCTTCCCATCGAGTTTTTCAAATCGAGAGACATTCTGGCCTCTTCGCGACAGGTGGAGGCTGTGTTTACAAGCAGCGGCACAACAGGATCCATTCCCAGCCGTCACCTCGTCGCCGATATCTCAGTATACCAGAGGAGCTTCACACTGGGATTCCAACATTTTTACGGCCTTCCGAAGGACTATATCATACTCGCCCTGCTGCCCAGCTACCTTGAACGCGGGGGCTCATCATTGGTTTACATGGCCAATGAGCTGATCCAATTGAGCGGTTCGAAGCACAGTGGCTTTTATCTGGACAATATGGAGGAGCTCGCCTCAAACCTCCAGGAGCTGGATCGATCCGGGAAGAGGGTTCTTTTGCTGGGAGTAAGTTATGCCCTGTTGGACCTTATCGCTTTGAGACAGTTCAAACTCGAGAATACAATCGTAATGGAAACGGGTGGGATGAAAGGAAGACGCCGGGAAATGGTGAGAGAGGAGCTTCACAGGGACCTGAAAGCCGGTTTTGGAGTGGACCGCATACACTCAGAATACGGCATGACAGAACTGCTGTCTCAGGCTTATTCCTCAGGGAACGGGATTTTCGATTGCCCTCCCTGGATGAAGATTTTGATCCGTGATCCGGAAGACCCGCTTCACCTCTTAGGAAACAACAGAACAGGAGGGGTGAATGTAATAGATTTGGCCAATTTCAACTCCTGCAGCTTCATTGCCACCCAGGATCTCGGGCGAGCAGGTGAAGACTCTTCCTTCGAGATTGTTGGCAGGTTCGATCATTCCGACATACGCGGCTGCAATCTCATGGCTGTGTAGTGCGCCGATCCATGTAGGCAAACATGCTGACGCTGAGTCGATAGAACAAATACCCTATTCCTGCACCCAGCAGGGCTCCGCACAAAACATCCATGGGAAAATGCACGCCGATGTAAATCCTGCTGTAGGCGAAAATTATGGGCCATATGAAAAACAGCAAGGTGTAGGGAAAGCTCTTTCTCAGCGTCAAAAACATGAGAAGGCTCACGGCCATGGAGGTAGTCGCATGTCCTGACACAAAACTGAAGCTGGAATTGTTTTTCAGGATGCGGATCATCGTATTCACCGAGGGATCCCTGTTGGGACGAAGCCTTTCAAAGCTGTCTTTCAGAAAAACCGTGAACTGGTCAGAGAAGGTGATCAGCACAGCCGTCAACACAACCAGGGCCAATCCCTTTTTCCATCCCAATGATTTGAAAATGAGGTAGAAGAAGACTAGGTATAAAGGAATCCAACTCAGCTGGTTCGTAGCAAGAATCCAGAACTGATCCCAGGATTCTGTACCCAGGCCGTTGAGTTGAACCATGAGCTCTTTGTCAAAGCGAATGATTTTATCGAGAAGGCTCAATTTAGAGATTCCTTTTAATCGGACCGGTGAGATCGTCGATATTGTCCTGGACCTTATTCTTTATGTTGCGAACCTCCTTATCGATGTCCTTGGTAATATCGGCGTCGATTCCCTGGGCTTTCGCACTTTCAGTGATTTCTTTCTTCACCTCGTTGGTCGCATTTTTGAGCTGCTGCATTCCTTTGCCCAGTCCGCGAGCCAATTCAGGCAGCTTGTCGGCACCAAAGAGCATTACAATGATCACGAGGATCACAAAAATCTCAGCGCCGCTTATAAATAAATACATAAGGCAAAGTTTAGGCTACAAAGATAATACAAAATACGACAGTTTTACCTGTATCTCCAGCTTGTCAGGTCAGCGCCTTCAGGAGCAGATTCTGCAATTCGTTTCATGATCTTGGGCACGTACATTGAATTGTACCTCAGGCGTGAAATATGGTTCGGATTCTCCTGGTCTCCGTTCCAGCAATGCTCGGCCCTGTCACCATAGTCTACTTCACCGTCGTAGTATGGATCCGTGGTGCTCTCCAGAAAATCTTCCATTAGATAT
>JAUIKV010000196.1 GCA_030430615.1 Bacteroidia bacterium | reverse complement strand
TGTGGCTATTGGCTCGGCCCTGAGCTCGAGCTTCATGGAAGAAGAGAAAGTCCTTGTAAAGGACAATTCGGTGCTGGTTCTCAAACTGGACGAGCAGGTTCGGGATTTCGCTCCGAAAAGCGATGATCCGTTCGAACAGCTATTCGGATTCAAGGATGAGCTGATGGGACTGAACACCATTATCAATGCGATTGACAATGCGAAATACGACAATAAGATCAAGGGCATCAGCATCGAGTCGATTTTTTTAAGGGCTGGAATCGCCCAGGTGCAGGAAATTAGGGACAAGCTCAATGAGTTCAAGGAATCCGGAAAATTCATAGTTGCCTATTCGGATTTTTATGACCAGAAGAATTATTATCTCAGTTCCGTTGCGGATTCGATCTATATATATCCTGAAGGCGGCCTTGATTTCAAGGGTTTATCCAGTGAAATACTTTTCTTCAAAGACTTTCAGGACAAATACGGTATAAAAATGGAGGTGATACGTCACGGCAAATACAAAAGTGCCGTGGAGCCCTTTCTAGCCAATGAGATGAGTGAATCGAACCGAGAGCAGACCTTTGCTTTTTTGAATTCAATCTGGGGCGAGTTGGTGGCCGACATGAGTGAGAACCGTGGGTTGTCTTCAGAACGAATCAATGAGATCGCTGACGATCTCCTGGCGAGAAATCCGGATCTCGCCACAGAGAATGGCTTATTGACCGGGCAGATGCCAAAAGATGAGTATATCAAATTGCTTAAAAACCTCTCAGATGTGAGTGAAGACAGCAAGTTGAATCGAATCTCAATTGCGAACTACATCAAGTCGGGCAAGGGTAGAATCATGTCGACAGCCAAGGATAAAATTGCTGTGATCTATGCCCAGGGCGAGATTTTATATGGCAAGGGTGACGAAAGAATGATCGGACAGGATCTGATCAAAGAGGCTTTACAGAAAGCCAAGGAGGCAAAAGACATCAAGGCCATTGTCTTAAGGGTGAATTCTCCCGGGGGCAGCGCTCTTGCCTCGGATATCATATTGAGAGAAATTGAAATAACAAAGAAAGAAAAGCCCGTGGTGGTCTCCATGGGTAGTTATGCGACTTCAGGTGGTTATTACATCTCCTGCAATGCAGATAAGATAATCGCTGAGCCCACCACCATCACGGGGAGCATAGGAGTATTTGGTGCCGTTCCCAATATCAGTGAGTTTAGCAAGCGAATCGGAATTAATGCAGAACAAATTGGCACCAACAAGAGGTCGATAGGCTATAGCGTCTTCGAACCGATGAATGAGGATTTCTATATGGTTACAAGAGAAGGCATAGAGCGCGTGTATAAAACCTTTGTCACGAAAGTAGCGGAAGGCAGGGACATGACCTTCGAGCAGGTAGACAGTATTGCACAGGGCAGGGTATGGACCGGAAAAGAAGCGATGGAAAAAGGTCTGGTCGACGAACTGGGGAGCCTGGAAGATGCGGTTCGCGCCGCGGCCGACCTGGTAGGCATCACCGAATACAGAATTCGAAATTACCCGGACTACCAAAAGGAGTTCAAGGATATGTTCAAGGGTCCGTTTGCAAAAATCAAAGAGAATATGATAAAGAACGAGCTCGGGGAATCAAATTATGAGGCCTTGCAGAGGATTAAAGAATTCAGCAAATTGAAGGGTGTGCAAACACGATTGCCATTTCTCATTGAGATCTATTGATCTACTGGATCATCCTTTTCATCTCGCTGCGATACTTCGAGGCGCTTTTTCCAGTGAATTCCTTGAACAGGCGATTGAAATGTGAAAAATTGTTGAAGCCGCATTCAAAGCAAATGTCAGTGATGCTTGCCTGGTTTTCCTGAAGTAATTTCGTTGCGTGAACCACACGGTACTCATTGACCAGCTTGGTGAAGGTCTTTCCGGTTGCTTTTTTGAAATACCTGCAGAACGCCGGGGTCGTCATGCTCACTTTGTCTGCAATCTCATCCAAGCTGATGTGCCTTTTGAAATTTTTGTTGACGTGCTTGAATATGATATCGATTTTTTCACTGTCCTGAGGTTCGGTCTCAAAGGCAAACCCATCAGCATTCAAGAGTGAGTAGTCATTAGCCTGGGAGAGATCATTCAATATTTCCAGTAATTTGATTACGCGCGCCATTCCTTCAAGTTCGACCAGCTCCTCTATTTTAGGTCCAACCAACTTCTTCGTTTCAGGTTTGAAGAGTATTCCTTTTTTGGCTCTTTCGAAAAGCGCATTGATATTGACCATCTCCTGTATGTTGTAGAAGGTGTTTCCCAAAAAATCCAGTTTGAACTGAACAATGGTTTCCTTGCCTGTCGTTGTCAGTCTGTCTACAAAGCCATTGTGTGGCAAATTCGCCCCGATAAGAATCAACATGCTGTTGTTGTAATAGGAGAGGTGATTGCCTATATGTCGTTTGCCCTGACCTTTATTTACGTATACAAGCTCGACCTCAGGGTGAAAATGCCAGAACGCATTGGTATTTTGCACGGCATTATTGTGTTGCTTCACCAGGATAGAACTTCCGAAACTCGGGCTGATCTTCTCGAAACTCGGCTTTTTATTAATCATGTTTGTCCTGTTTCTCACAAAAGTAAAGTTTTTAAAAGGCTATCTTCTATGCGAATTTAACCAAAAATTATACATAATTAACCATGCAACATGTTAAATTATTGTAAAGTGATAATATAGTGCATAAATAGATTAATAATGTTGTTTTCTATACTCTCACATGCCCCTACATTTGTAGTGTCTAATTTTAATAATATATTATCATGAAAAAATTAACTAAAAAAGGTCTGATCGCATGCGCTCTTTCGGTTTCTTTGTTGGGTTTTGCCAATGACCTGAAGCATCCGATCAAGGAAAAGGAACCAACAGTAACCAGTTTGAACTTTGCCAAAGTGAGCAAAGGCTCGACACTCCTTATTAAGGATTTCAACGGGCTGGTGCTCTACAAGGAGGCAATTCAAAAAACTGGTGAGTACTCAAAGGGTTTTGATTTGACATCATTGCCAAACGGAGAGTACTTTTTTGAGCTCGACACCGAGATGGAAATTGTTGTCATCCCGTTTGATGTAGAGTCAAGTGAAGTGAACTTCCGCAAGGAGGACAAATCGACGATTTTCAAACCGATGGTTCGGGTGAAGGATGACAAGGTTTTCGTGTCGAGAACGTCTTTCGAGTCAGCACCGATGGAATTCAAGATTTACTACGCTGCGAATACGGACGTCGTTCTGTCGGAAAAATTTGAAAATGAGCCTTTTATCGAAAGAGTCTATGATTTCTCAGGCTCGAAGAAAGGAGAGTACCTGTTTGTTTTTCGATCCAACGGAAGAAGGTACGTCAAATCAGTTAAGATCTAAGTGTGATTATTAATTAGTTATTGTCCAGTGATTTGAAAGTGGGCTCGATATTTTCGGGCTCACTTTCTTTTTTTGTACTGTAAAAAGCTGTAGTCGTAGGGGTTTTCAGCATCTTTTTCGAAGTCTTCCCTTCCCGTCAATTCCCATTCTCCCGGATCAAACACAGGGAAAAAAGCATCGGCTTCAAATTCTTCATGGACATATGTCAGATCCATATGGTCGGCAAAAGAGAGTGCCTGTTTGTAGATTTCGGCACCTCCAAGTATGAATGGGTTCGAATCCAAACTGGCAATTTCCAGGGCTTTCTCCAGAGAATTCACCACGATGCATCCCTCGGCTCTGTAATCCGGGTTTCTGCTCACTATGATATTCGTCCTTTTGGGAAGAGGTTTTCCCAAAGACTCAAACGTTTTCCTTCCCATTATGACATGGTGTCCCCGCGTCAGACTTTTGAATCGACGAAGGTCCGCCGGCAGGTGCCATATCAGGTCATTATCCTTTCCGAGGGCCCTGTTACGACCCACCGCTGCAATGATTGTTACCATGTTGTTCAGAAATTGGATTCGGATTCTTCTGGAGGAGGAATCAGTCCTTTTTTGGTGAGTTTCTTCTCGAGTTTGTCGACTTTGGACTCGTGTTTTTGAATCAGTTTTTCAGTTTGAACGCGTTCCCAGTCTTTGTCGAAAAAACGATTCATGACCAAAACGCGTATGGCATGGATGACTACAAAAAACAACCAAACCAGAATGCCCCATACATACCAGTCAATCTCCTCGTGGAATTTTACTACTTTGTTGAGAACGACCAGAAATACCGAGCCTATCAGGAAGAATACAAAATGAAAATACAGTCTTTTTTTCTGTTTGGTCCTTTTACGGGCCTTCTCGTAAAGTTCGTGGTCAAGGTTTGAGTTCAAATCGATTCAGCTTACATGTCCTTAACCCATTCTTTGATGTAGTCGGTGAAATCCTCTTTGTCATTGAATTCTTTGTCTTTGTTGTTTCTCAAAGATGGAATTTCATTCAATGTCTTGTTGTAGAGGGTTCCTGAGGTATTCAAAAAAGCCTGCATGCGCTGCAAAAGGCTGACGTCCTCAATTTGTGTTATGTGTTTGATCAGGTTCAATTTCAACTCCAAAGCATTCATAATATCTCTTTTTTTTGGGGGATTATACCGAAACCGCGCCTTTGATGTGCGGGTGCGGATTATAATTTACTAAGTTAAAGTCTTTGTATGTAAATTCAAAGATATTTTTGACCTCCGGATTCAAAATCATCTGTGGGAGAGGTCGGGGATCCCTGCTGAGCTGCAATCGGATCTGCTCCATGTGATTGCTGTAAATGTGTGCATCTCCAAAGGTATGGATGAAATCACCGTATTCAAGATCTGTTACTTGTGCAAGCATCATCGTCAATAAGGCGTATGAGGCAATGTTGAAAGGAACCCCGAGGAAAATGTCAGCGCTCCGCTGATAAAGCTGGCAGGACAGCTTCCCGTCGCTCACATAGAACTGAAAAAAAGCATGGCAGGGAGGAAGAGCGGCTTTTCCATTTGCTACGTTCTCCTCAAAGCTAACCGAGGTGTCCGGCAGAACGCTCGGGTTCCAGGCACTTATGATCATTCTCCGGCTGTCGGGATTGGTCTTAATGGTCTCTACGAGCTCACTTATTTGATCAATTCCTTCTCCGTTCCAGTTTCTCCATTGATAGCCATAGACCGGGCCCAGATCGCCGTCCTCATTCGCCCACGCGTCCCAGATCTTGACCCCGTTCTCATTCAGGTAGCCGATGTTGGTGTCTCCCTTCAGAAACCACAATAACTCGTAAATGATCGATTTCAGGTGCAACTTTTTTGTGGTTACCATGGGAAATCCCTCTTTGAGATCGAAACGCATTTGATAACCGAAAACACTGCGCGTTCCGGTTCCGGTTCGGTCCTCTTTC
>JAUIKV010000195.1 GCA_030430615.1 Bacteroidia bacterium | reverse complement strand
GGGCATTGCCTATGAAAACGAAGCCAACTTCGTCGGGTTCCTGGCAGCTGCGATGCACGAGGATCCCTATTTCAACTACGCCGCCATGTTGTTCGCACTGCGCTATGCACTATCAGACATAAGGCGCTATGACAAGGAGCTCTTTGACAGTTACCTGGAAAAAGTTCCGGAGGGCGTTCTCGAAAATCTCAGAGAATCAGATCGTTTTTGGCAACGATATGAGAACCCATTGGAACCCTATTTCAAAGGTTTCTACGACAGTTACCTTAAATATAATCAGCAGGAGGATGGTCTTGAAACCTATAATCAAATCATTGGGTTGCTCATTTCTGCAGACGAGGTCCACGCTTTTGATATTTATTAATACTTTTGGACCAATTCCAGTTTTCTACAAATCTTATATTTTTTTATGAAAAGAATACTCATTCTACTTTTCCTCTTGCCGCACGTAATCGCCAGTGCCCAGGAGTACGTGCCCAAAAACGATGGAGTGAAGACTCCTGACAACGGCTATGTTGCTCTCAAAGGAGCCAGGATAATCGTTTCACCGGGTGAAATCATTCAAAATGGGACGCTCCTGATCCACAAGGGCAAAGTGGCCCAGGTCGGGAAACAGGTTAAAATACCTGAAAACTCGAGCGTAATTGACCTGGAGGGCCTGTCGGTGTACCCTTCCTTCATAGACATCTATTCGGGTTTTGGCATAGATCTGCCTGAACCAGACAAAAACGGGTCAAGAAGTGCCCAGTACGACAGTGAGAGAGAAGGTTATTACTGGAATGAGCACGTCATGCCGGAAACAAATGCATCCTCGAAGTTCAAGTATGACAAATCCAAAGCAGAAGCTTATCTCAAACAAGGTTTTGGGGTGGTCAACACCCATGTCCAGGATGGTATCGTAAGAGGTACTGGAACTCTGGTTGCCTTGAATAATGAAGGAAACGACAATAAACGCATACTCGAGGAGAGTTCAGGTCAGTATTTCTCCTTCATGAAAAGCAAGTACCAGGATCAATCGTACCCTACCTCACTTATGGGTTCCATGGCGCTCTTGAGGCAATTGTATTTCGATCTCGATTGGTATTCAAAAGGCAAGATTCAGACAACTGATCTCTCCTTGGAAGCTATGAAAGATAACGAATCACTGGTTCAATTTTTTGACGCGGGAAACAAGGGTAATGTCTTGAGAGCAGATCAGATCGGTGATGCCTTTGGAATTGATTATGTCCTGCTCGGGGGCGGAGATGAATACGAAATGATCGAGGAGATTAAAAATACGCAGTCGACTTTGATACTGCCACTGAATTTCCCAAAGGCCTTTGACGTTGAAGATGCGCACACTTCGCAGTATCTCTCTTTGGCTGAAATGAGAGCCTGGAATCAGGCACCGTCGAATCCGGCAATCTTGAAGAAAAACGGGATCAATTATGCGCTTACAGCTCACGGACTGGAGGACATAAAAGATTTCCATAAAAATGTAAGACAAGCCATTCTCTATGGGTTGTCTGAGGAAGACGCACTGGCTTCGCTCACGACTATTCCCGCCAAGATTTTAAAGAAAAGCGGGCAGATAGGGAGCCTGCAGCAAGGAGCTTTGGCAAACTTTTTCATCTGCGATGGCAATGTTTTTGCAAAAAACAGGAGAATTCTAGAGCATTGGGTGCAGGGAAAGCCTTACAGAATCGAATCTCTATCGAGCCCTGAGTTAAACGGGAAATACGATCTGAACATAGAAGGTGATTCCTACCACCTCGTGATCAGTGGTGAGCCATCGGAAAGGTCTTCCTCCATAAAAAAGAAGGGCTCGAGCATCAAAAGCAAATTGACCATCAAAGACAATTCTCTCCTATTGTTTCTCGAATCAGACAGTGTTTCCAAAGCGTATATCCGATTGTCTTCAAGATTGAATCGGACAAAGAATCTTCAAGGGGAAGCCATCTTTCCTGATGGCAGCAAAAAAGACTGGACAGCGCGTTGGGTAAGCTCTGACCCCGAATCATCCGAGGAGGAGACCCCTTATCTTCTGATGCCTGTCACCTACCCCAATGTCGCATATGGATTTGCTGAACTTCCACAGGCGGAAGATATTCTCTTCAAAGGGGCAACCGTTTGGACAAATGAAGCGGAAGGAATCCTGGAAGAGACTGACGTTCTGGTTCGGGACGGAATAATAAGCAAGGTTGGAAAAGATTTGAAATCGGGGCGAGCCCGGGTGATCGATGCCCATGGAAAACACCTGACTACAGGCATCATCGATGAGCATTCACATATAGCCACCTTGTCAACCAATGAGGCCGGACAGAACTCTACCGCTGAAGTCAGCATGGAGGATGCGGTCAACAGCGAAGATGTTAACATATACAGGAACCTGGCCGGTGGAGTCACCCAGGTTCAGATCCTGCACGGCTCGGCAAATCCAATTGGAGGAAGATCAGCCATTGTAAAACTCAAATGGGGAAGAACAGTTAAGGAAATGATCGATGAGCAGGCGCCGGGGTTCATTAAATTCGCCTTGGGTGAAAATGTCAAGCAATCAAACTGGAACAGTTATTCAAGATTTCCGCAAACCCGAATGGGTGTTGAGCAGGTTTACATGGATTATTTTCAGCGTGCGAAAGAGTACGATCTCAAAAGCAAATCCGGAATCGAGCAGCGGAGGGATCTCGACTTGGAGGTATTGGCCGAAATCCTCAATGAGGAACGTTTTATCTCCTGCCATTCCTACGTGCAGAGCGAGATCAATATGCTCATGAAGGTCGCCGAGCAGTTCAATTTCAAAGTGAATACATTCACGCATATACTGGAAGGCTACAAAGTGGCTGACAAAATGAGCCAGCACGGAGCTGGCGGCTCAACATTCAGCGACTGGTGGGCCTATAAATACGAGGTCAATGATGCGATTCCCTACAATGCCGCCATCATGCACAGCCAGGGCGTTGTGACGGCCATCAATTCGGATGACGCCGAAATGAGTCGCCGTTTGAACCAGGAAGCTGCCAAAACCATCAAATACGGTGGGGTCAGTGAAGAAGATGCCTGGAAATTCGTAACGCTCAATCCTGCAAAATTGCTTCACATCGATGATCGCCTTGGCAGCATCAAAGCAGGCAAAGAAGCCGATCTCGTGCTGTGGTCTGATCATCCACTGTCTGTGAAGGCAAAAGCCGAGAAGACCATGATCGAGGGAGTGATCTACTTCGATATTGAAAAAGATCTGGAAATGCGCAGTTCTATTCAGAAAGAAAAAAATGAATTGATCAACATGATGTTGAGTGAGAAAATGAAAGGGGAGCCGACGACGGCCCCAGAAACAAAATCCTCAAGACTCAACCATTGCGACACAGTAGACTACTTAACTTCAGGAAAATGAATAAATTAAAATTTATGCTATTGACGGTCTTTGTGTTCGGGATGATCGTAGTTCAGGCGCAACAAGCACCGGGCGACAAGCAAAAAGAAACCGTGAGCATTACTGGGGCTACCTTGCACCTGGGCAATGGAGCGGTCATTGAAAATGGAACGATTGTTTTTACCGACGGAATTCTCACGGAAATAGGCCGCTCGGATGAGATTCAGGCCGCGGGAAATGTGATAGAGGCCACAGGGAAGCACGTTTATCCTGGATTGATACTGGCCAACTCCTCTTTGGGACTTGGTGAAATTGATGCGGTGAGAGCGACCAGAGACTTCGATGAACTCGGAACTTTTCTTCCGCATGTCAGAAGCTTGATCGCCTACAATGCCGAATCTAAAGTCGTCGAGAGCATGCGTCCAAACGGTATTCTTATCGCACAGGCAACTCCGCGAGGGGGCAGAATCTCAGGGACTTCGTCCATTGTGCAGCTCGATGCCTGGAATTGGGAAGACGCAGCAATTAAAACAGATGATGGGATCCATATGAACTGGCCGAACACTTATCAAACCAAATACGTTTCATTTGGCAGCGTGAAAATTTCAGGCGCCAACGAAGACTATCAGAAACAGGTTGCCGAGTTGAAGGATTACTTGAGCCAGGCCAGAGCCTATGGCAATATTCCGACACCGAAAGAAAGACATTTGCCCTTTGAAGCGATGCAGGGCATGTTCTCGGGAGATGTCCGATTTTACATACACGCGAAACGTGAAAAAGAGATTCGGGACGCTCTCGACCTCCTGGAGGAGTTCAAAATTGAGAATGCTGTTCTCGTTGGAGGACACGAAGCCTACAAGGTAATGGACCGAATCAAAGAGCACAATATTCCTGTAATCGTATCTAAGGTGCACAGCTTGCCGCTTCAGGAAGATGATGACTACGACCGTCCCTACAAGAATGCAGCTGAGCTATCGCGAAACGGGATTTTGGTTGCCCTTGAGAACAGCGGGCAAATGGAGCGTATGAACGGCCGAAACCTTCCTTTCTATGCGGGAACAGTTTCTTCATTTGGCCTTGGCGACGAAGAGGCCCTGAGCCTGATCACTCTGAATCCTGCCAAAATACTGGGTATTGACGACCGTTACGGCTCCCTGGAAAAAGGAAAGAGCGCCACCTTGTTCATCAGCGAAGGCAACCCGCTCGACATGCGAACAAACAATTTGTCTCGCGCATTTATCGACGGGAGGGAAATTAATTTAGAGACCCATCAAACCAAACTTTGGAAACGCTACATGGACAAGTTCGAAGGGGCTTCTGAATGAGAAAAGACGTCTGAATGAGAAAACATATCTCGAGTCTTCAAAACGAACTGGTAAAAAGGACCTATTCGCTTCAAAGCAAATCGCGAGTCAGAAAAAAAGAGGGGCTTTTTGTTGTCGAGGGCGTGCGCGAAATCAGCCTGGCCCTCGATTCGGGCTTTCAATTCCAGTTCTTGATGGTGTGCGAGGATATCGCTGAGGACAAGGATTTAAAGGAGCTGGAGCGACTGAGCCATGCAAAATCCGACGGGCCAGGTTCTTCAGCCGAATGGATTTCTATCTCTAAAAAAGTGTACGAGCATCTGGCACATCGCAAAACTACAGAAGGATTCATTGGGATTGCAGTCAGTCCTGGCAGGTCCCTTCAAGACTTGAATCTCGGGAACAATCCATTGGTATTGGTGGCTGAAGCATCCGAAAAGCCGGGCAATGTGGGTGCTTTGCTACGAACTGCTGACGCCGCCAACCTAGATGCCGTGATCATCGCGAATCCAAGAACCGACCTTTTTAATCCGAACATCATCCGATCAAGCGTGGGGTGTGTATTCACCCAAAATGTGATTACCGCTCCCAACGATGAGATCATCACTTATCTGAAACAAAAGAAAATTTCGATTCGGGCAGCGGCCCTCAGCGACACAAGCATACCCTATCACAAGGTCGACTTCAGGAAAGCCACGGCAATTG
>JAUIKV010000194.1 GCA_030430615.1 Bacteroidia bacterium | reverse complement strand
CTGGAGGACACTTTTCAGGCCATCACGCCTGCCGAGGAACAAGCATTTATCCAAACGCTCCCAGAGAAAACCCAGGAAGCCTACCAGGACATTGTAAACCGATCGGCTGAAAACGCCTTTGTGAGAACCATGTATGTGCTGGACATTTTTGTCATCCTGTGCATCCTTATGTCTTTCTTTTTGCCAAACGCCCTCATAACTGAAGAATAAAAGTCACCTTATGACCAAAATACACGTCTTGCATTCGGGTTCTCCAAGTTCGAAAGAGGCCTACGAGGAAATCATGTCCCGTTACCCGACAACTGGTCTTGAAGAAGCGGATGTTATCGTTGCATTGGGGGGAGATGGTTATTTGCTGCACACCTTTCACGAGACAGACACGAAGGACAAACCCATTTTTCCAATGAACCGGGGAACGCTGGGGTTTCTGCTCAACGAATACAGACCAGAGGGTCTGATGGAAAGAATTCAAACTGCACAAAAGGTAGAGCTTTGCCCCATTCGTATGGAAGCCACAAGCACTGAAGGGGTGAAGACCATGCTCAAAGCTTTCAATGAGGTTTCTGTCATCCGCTATAGCGCCCAAAGCGCGAACCTCAAAATCTCGGTTGATGGGCAGTTGGCGCTTGAAAAACTGAATGCAGATGGGATTCTGGTTTCGACGCCGGCCGGAAGCACAGCCTATAATTTGTCGGCCCATGGTCCGATCATACCCTTGAATGCAAATCTCTTGGCGTTGACCCCGATCAGTCCGTTCCGGCCGCGCAGGTGGAAGGGGGCCTTGCTGCCGGATAACGCGGTAATTGAAATTGAGAATTTGGATCCGGTTAAAAGGCCAATTGGTTCTGCTGCTGACGGGCGGGAGGTCAAAGACGCCCAATTCATCAAGGTTTGGCAGGACAGGAGCGACAGCCGAACCCTCCTTTATGATCAGGGTCAGTCCCTTGAGAATCGAATTATGATTGAACAATTCAAAGTTTAGTCCACTGAAACCGTAGTGAGATGAAGAGGTTGGCAATTCTGTTTATTGTTGTGTGCTCTTCGGGATTTTCTCAGGAAGGATGGCCACCCGAATACAAGGACATGAGATTTCTTGAGAATTGGAATACAGATCCGGAGCAAGACAGCGCGCGAGAAGCTCGGGACTGGTCGGACAGGATCAAGACTCTTTACCTGTCTTCAAACAAAAAAGTCAGGGCCTCATTCGGGGGGCAGCTGAGATTGAGATACATGGGAACCATCAATGAGGAATTCAAAGATTCAAATAGCGGGTTGTTTACCATGAGAGCCCGTTTGCATGGCGAATTCAATTTTGGACGGCATTTCCGGGTTTTTGGAGAAGGCATATACAGCAATACGACAAATGACGATGACGTCCGCATCGGTGGCGGGTCACCTGTGGATAAAGGCGCGCTTTTGAACCTTTTTGCTGAAGGCCGCTTTGAATTAGGGGCGAATAACCGCCTCACGACATGGGTCGGTAGACGCGAGATACAGTGGGGACATGAACGCATGCTCTCCCCGGGGAACTGGCTGATGACCCGGAGGTCATGGGATGGTGGTGGCGTGTCCTTCGACTTAAAAAATTACAGCTTTGACTGGTTTTTAGCCAACCCCGTCATTGTCGTTCCCGATGGATACTCTACACGAGACAGTGAGACCATCTTATGGGGTGTTCGAATGAAGACTCTCCAGACCGACTATTCTCCCGGAGCGGGACTAGGCGGAACCAGTTGGTCGAGGCATCAAAAAATGTTGATAGAGCCTTATTTTATAAATGCGCAGCGAAGAGATGTCGTTTTTCAGCAAAGCACAGACTCCGATCATAGAAACACCTTCGGATTGCTTATTGCAGGACCGATCAGGAACACACCCTTGGATTTTGAATTTGAAGGCATTTATCAAACCGGGACCCATGGGAACTCAGAGATACGAGCTTATTCGCTTACCGCTGAACTCGGAATCACCTTTGAAAGCCTTTACAGCCGGCCCCATCTGTGGGTTGCCGGGGACTACTCATCTGGAGACAAAGACCCAGGTGACCAGGAACTCGGTACTTTCGATCCGCTTTATCCGCAGGTGTCCACATGGTTCGGTGAGCACGGTTTGATCGATCGAAAAAACCTCACGGCTTTCTCGGCTAATTTGGATTTTGAGCCATTTCCCGCCATGATGCTGAGGTTGACTTACTGGAATCTTAATAGGTCCGAACAGAATGATGCGGTGTACAATACTTCCGGGGGGATACTCCGGCCCGCCAGTGGCAGTTCTTCAAAAGACTTGGGTGACTCATTTCAGTTTTCGACGACCTATGAACCGGGTTATCACTGGCAATTGACCTTTACTTATAATTACTGGAATCCGGGCTCATTCTTTGCAGAAACACAGGATACGAGGGCATTAGTCCAGCACTTTCTAATGATCACAACGCAATACACATTTTAAAACATTTTACTATGATGACTAAATTTTCAATTCTTTTGACCCTGTTGGCATGTTTTACTTTTCAAATCAATTCTGCTCAGTCCAATTCAGGGCGAATGGCGGGCAAAGGTGCCGGCACCGGGGCTTTGATTGGGGCCATAGCCGGAGCGGTGTTCGGAGATCCCTATGACGTGTTGGGCAGCGCTGCGGAAGGCGCCCTGATTGGCGGAGGAATCGGTGCCATCTCCGGCGCGGTGGAAGGTGGAAAAATGGATCGCCAGGCAAAAGAAGAATACGAAGCTTTGGTGAGAGAATTCGGAGAGGACAATCTCAGAGGTTACGTTGCACTCATGCAGTGTGATTATGAAAGATCCATCGCACTGTTTAAAGTCGGAGAGGTATCGTCTAACCTGAATCACGGACTGGCGGGCCTTTGGTTGCAAGCCATCGCAGAAAAGGACAGACGAAATGTCAAAGAGGCAGAGGACCTGTATGCTAAAATCGTGGAAACTGATCGGGACATCGACGACCTTCAGCAGGCCGGTCTGGCTGTAGACAACTATGTCCTGATTCTCAGGGACGACCGCAGAGCCAACAATCTAGGGTCCTGCCCCTGATTCTTTCAGTCAAAAGCGGCAAAGATCTTCTCTGCGTATTTTTCGGCGACAGTGGCCGCCGACTCCGGATCCGTGATGTTTACAGAGACCACTGCGATGAGTTGTTGCCCCTTTTCACGCTTCAAATCATAGGCAACCGTTTCCAAATAGTAGATGTCTGAAGTGTAGGTTCTCTGTGAGGCAGGGATGTAAGCTCCATGGTATCCGTAAGGAGAGAAGTAGCTTCCGTAGTAATCTCCAAAATACCCGTAGTCATCATAAATCGAAGGGTAGTATCCCGCTCCGACATAGACGCCTGAACTGGAGGTTCGTGTCTCTTGTTTCTCGTCCTTGATCACTGTGAGCACAATTCCGTTGATCCCTTCATTTCTTATGCTTTCTATCCACTGTTCGATTTGTTGTTCGTCCAGTTGAAGCAAAATATTGAGGGAGGGATATTTTTTATAGCTCTCGATGGCACTCATGCCACCTTCTCTCAATCGGCTCGCTATCTCCTGTTCGAATTGCTGTCTGCCGGGCATGTCATCCACACGGGCAATGACAAGATAGTTGTCATCCCTGGAATCCTGGATGTCATCAGCTTCCCACGAGTCCGTCACTTTTACGGAAGTCCCGCAGGAAAGAAAAAATAATAGACAAAGTAGAAGTAGGGTTTTTGATATTGGCTTTTGTCTCATTTGACCAAGGTTTGATTAAGAATAACTGATTTGAGTATTAATTCTAGATAGTTGTTTTAAAAACAAGTGATTTGAAATTCAAAAATACACAATATAGAGTCATTTGAATTCGCCTTTTCCAATCTAATGGCTAATCACACCAAATTCCCTTGCTTTCATTCGAGCCACAGGGAGGTATTGTTTCAGGTTGTCTATTCGGGTGTCATTCGACGGGTGGGTGCTCAAAAACTCGGGAGGAGCAGCTCCTTCAGACTGCTCTTTCATGCGCTGCCAGAGTCGAATGGCCTCCTCGGGATTGTACCCTGCCATCGTCATAAAGACCATTCCCAATTTGTCTGCCTCTGTTTCATGGGTTCGACTGTAGGCCAGCATGCCTACCTGGGAGCTGATTCCGTAGATGCTGTTCCACAGGTATTGGGTATCCGTGCTTTGTCCTGACGTCCCAATGGCGACAGCTATCCCTCCCAGCTGCTGACCATAGGCGCTGGTCATTCGCTCCTGGCCATGTTTGGCGAAGGCGTGAGCGATCTCGTGTCCCATTACAGCGGCAATGCCGTCTGTGTTCTGGCAAACGGGCAATATCCCGGTGTAAAAAACGACCTTGCCCCCGGGAAGGCACCAGGCATTCATTTGCTTGTCTTCGACCAGATTGAATTCCCAACGGTAATTGTCGGCCTCTTTGGTCATCCCATTGGCACGCATAAAGCGATCTACGGCATCCGCAATATTGCGCCCTACCGTTTGTATTTCCCTGGTTTTTGAAGCATCTGAGGATATCTTGTTCTCTTTCAAGAAAGTGTCATATTGAGCGAAACTTGCCGGAAGTATGTCGTTGTCATCGACTATATTGACGCGTTTTCTCTCGGTAATCGGAACCGTGCTGCAACTGGTTTCAAGAGTGAGTGTCAGAACAAGAAGGATCGAAACACGAATCATAAATTTGAAAAATTAACACGTTAGATTAAAGATTGTAAATTTAAGAAATCAAAATTGACGGGCTATTCCGATTTATATCTCGAATGGTAGAACGGCACTGCTTGTAAATTACGTATTTTTGTCTTAAAACGTTTACAAAATATGGAATCCCCCAACGAGATCAGACGCGCTGAATTCAGCCCCAAGATCAAAACCTATGTAAAGCTTTATGTGGGTTTTTTACTATTTGTAACTATTATAGGTATTCCCTTTCTTATAATCTGGCTTCTCGGTCTCGGACAATATGTGAGCCGGCGATACTTTGAAAATCTGAAGTGCCTGCTCACAGACAGACACCTCATTTTCAGCAAAGGAGCCTTTTATAAAGTAGAGAAAACCATCCCTTTGGAAAATATTCAGGATTTGACCTTTCTGGAGAATCCGATACTCAACCTGCTCGAATTGCGCATTTTGAAAATTGAGACCGCGGGAGGAGGAGGGTCCGGTATGAGTGATATGCGGCTCGTAGGTATTGTAGATGCCGAAGGATTCAAAGAGAAGGTGCTGGAGCAGAGAGAGGCTATTCGAATGAAAATGGAGAATGGAAAGGCTGGTGGTACGAGTTCTGACGAGACTCTTGAAGTACTCAGGGAGATTCGCGATCTGCTCAAAAACATCGATCTCACTCAGGGTCAAAGAGTTTCATAGCCAGATGAAGATTCTACTCACAGGGGCAACAGGATACATAGGGAAACGACTCCTACCGGTA
>JAUIKV010000193.1 GCA_030430615.1 Bacteroidia bacterium | reverse complement strand
AAAATCACGAACCAGCTCGTAGTATCCTTGTACCTTCAGAAAGGACGTGTGAGGTTTTTCTCTTAGTGCATCGGGAACGGTAAAGACAATCTCTGTTATGTCACCTGTATTTTCTTGAGCCATATACAAGTTGTCAGACTTTTCAAGAGCGTATTTCCAATCAATCGAACCTGTTCCCAGCGCGACAAATGGCTTAAGCACCTTAGGTTTCAGATTGGAGTTAAATCTAAAGTCCATTGAGGCATAGTCGATTTCCCAAAACATAAAACCGGTTTGCAATTTGATCCGAACCTCTTCACCTTTGAGATTCCTGATATCGATTGGAATCACAAATTCCCTCGAAGCCAATGGTCCAACAGTCATCAGATGATCCACTTTTTCCCAGTTTTCGTTGTTCCAGATTGATACGGATAGTGGGAAATCGCTATCAAGGATTCTTTTCATCCTATCAGCTGGATCATTTTCAGATTGTTTTTTCATCCAATCGGAATAGGAGACACCGAATTTCTCAATGAACTCTCCAAACAAGTAGTCGAACCACAGCGTATTCTTGCCTTTAATCACAAGGTTAGCATGTTGTGCGTCAAGAGGCCTCTTAAACCTCAGAACAGCCGTATTCTTATCCACTTCTGTATCATCGAAAAGAAGAATCTTGGCATCCTTTTCTGAGAGCAGCGGAAGAATGTCTTCCTGGTTTGAAGAAAAGGCCTCAAAGGGTAGGACAGTTTCACCCACCAATTGTGGCTTTCCGTTCTTGTCAAGCAAAACCTTTTCCCCTTCGGCATGCTCTACCAAAACGAGTTCAAGCATATTGGTATACTGTCTTTCCTTTAATTCATTGCTCAGCCTAATGGTATAGTTTCCATTATTCATCTGAAGTGAGGGCAGAGGCATATAATCTGTTCTCTCCAGGTTTTTGCCTATAGAACCACCATAGATTTCTCCTTCAAAGACAAAGTTCTCTCCGTTGTAAACATATACATATGGGCATGAGCTTTTTGTTGCCGCTGTTATTGCGGCTGCAACAGCCAGAGCACCGATTCCGACCAAAACGTAAACAGCAATTTCCTTTCCGGTATTCCTGTCAAGTATTCGGATCTCATTGATGTCAGAAATAGGAAATTCAACATGACCTGTGGCCAGATCTCCATCCCGATCTTTCAAATAGATATGAACCTCGTTGACGATGTTGCTCTCTCCTTTTTTTATTCTTTTCTTTCTTTGCTCATTGTAGAAAATATTCTCCTGAGGGAGGGTCAGGTTGCCCGAGATATCCGTTTTTGTTGTCTTGATGTCATTTAGCGCATACATTTGAGTGCCTGCATGAACAATGAAATACTTGTGAATTTCACCCATCGACATGATTTGCTCGTACTCGCTCTTTTCAGCAGGTTTTACTTTGTAGTATTTGCATCCAACAGCATGGATAAGCATAAGAAGTATTAAAAAGGCAGCGAATATTTTTTTGAGAATGGAATTTATCTGTAAGCTCATAAGTCCCAGAATTTAGTTAGACCTTGCACAGCACAGTCAATCGGATATGACTTGCCATACACCTTTTATCAGCTCGACACAATAAATTTAGTCCCGGAAATTTTAGAAAATGATGATTATGATCAAGTTACAATTTGATATTCGTCAATATTATGCCTTTTGCTGCCGTAGAATCTTCTTGATCAGCATGATCTGCCCAAGGTGATAGTAACAATGCTCGCTCATGAGCATGATGTTGCGAAAATAATTCCGGTACTCTTTTTTGACAAAATCCTTGTCGAGGTCTTCATTGCTCATATTGGCCACCGCCTTGATGAATTTTTCAGCATCGCTGCAGAATTTTTCAATCAGTTGATCCCACTCCTTTTGGGATTCAATGGGTTGGTAATCAAAACTGAATTTGTCGCGGATTTCCAGTTCACCGCCCTCAAAGACTTGGAGGACCCCGGCTAAATAATAGTCCATATGGAAAGTAAGATCAGCGATGGAATTCAGGGAGTTGATGCTCGCTGTGGCCGTTTTCCAATCCAGGTCTTTGATCTCATCTTTGATGTTGGTTCCGGTGACCCATTTGCCGTCCAATAAAACTTCGCTTAGACTATCGGCTAACGTTTTTGCTATTTCCATGTTCTGTCAGTTTAGATTTCTCTTGCTTCAGGATTGAATCTTCAGAACCACATTGCCTTTTTTCCTCTCAGAATCTACATAGCGATGCGCTTCCGCGATCTCCTCGAGCCGATACACTTTATCAATATTGGCATGGATTTCTCCATTGTCGAACAGGTCTCTCAAAAACTCCAGCTGATCTTTAGTTTCTTTCGCGACATCCATGCCTCCTACGGTGAGGTATTTGCCGCTGGATTTTAGAATTCCGATGGCATCCTTCTTCTTGGTTTTGCCCACTGCGTCAAATACAATGTCAAATTGCGTATCAAGTGTTCTAAAATCTTGTTGTGTGTATAGAACAATGTCGTCACTGCCCAGTGATTTGGCAAGGTCCGCGCCTCTTTCGCTGCAAACTGAAGTAACATGTGCCTTGAAATGCTTCGAGATTTCAACTGCCGCTGTTCCGACTGAACCTGTAGCCCCATAAATTAGCACTCTTGGTTCTTGTATCGAATCAATCCCAGCCTTCTTGAGAAAGTAAGTTGCAGTCATGCCTCCGAATACCAGGGCAGCCGCTTCCTCGAAAGAGGCTTTTTCGGGTTTCTTCGCAATAACAGATTTTTCTTTTACAGCTACAAATTCAGCATGCGCACCCATACGCGACCCGCTGCTTCCGAATACCTGATCGCCAGGCTTGAGCACGGTAACATTTTTTCCTACCTCTTCTACAACTCCTGAGAACATCAGGCCCAGAATGGGGTTCCTGGGTTTTGAGAATCCAAACAGAATCCGCATCACCAGGGGTAATATGCCCGGTGCTCTCAGACCCCGAATACGAGCATCCCCGGAATTCACGGCAGCCGACATGATCTTGATCAGAACTTCATCATCCTTGGGCACAGGCTTGTCAACTTCTTTTATTTTTAAGACCTCCGGAGGCCCGTATGCAGTACAAATAGCGGCTTTCATTTTATCTGTTGTCTTACTGAAACATTGTTAGGCTCTAATTTAGGAAATATAAGGAAGGAGAAATAGATTCGGGTTCGCTTAAATACTTCTAATTTTCTTGAAAATCATAAAATATTCGACATAAAATTTCGTTTAATAAGGTGAAAAAGAATATTCAGGACCCAGCTAAGGTTTTGATTTTACTATTAAATCTGCTATGAAAAAGAGAAATTTACCATTCAAAATGGGCATTTTCGCATATCTGCTGATATTGCCCGCATTCCTGCTAGTCAATTGTCAAAATGATTTCGATGATCCGATTCTAAGTTCGGAGGCCAAACTGACCCCGGATTCCAAGGTCCTTTCACTTATGAAAGCGGCTGTCATAAGCGAATCGGAATACGCGAACGCTGAGAACAAAGAGAGTTTGTCCAAAAGCACGGATACTGCTGCCGATGACCAATGTACTTATTTTCAGTATCCGATGAGTTTTGACGTTTATTCGGGAGACAATCCGACTCCGGTCCAGTGGGAGATCAATTCTGATGAAGAACTCCTTGCGTTTATCGATACCCTGATGACGGCTACGAATTATGAATACTATATCTATTTTCCAATTACTTTACTGGATACTGAAGGTAATCCAACGGTTCTATACAATTTGACCGAATTGGAGGGTACTCTTTCTATGGCAGTTGAAGCTTGTGCCGGAATGGAGGAAGATCCTGTCGATGCTAGTGACGGAACCGATGGCGTCACTGACGAAGGAACTGGTGGTGGCACAGATGGTGGAGCCAGTGGTGGCACTGACGGCGGAACTGACGGCGGAACCGATGGAGGCACTGACGGCGGCACCAATGGTGGTACTGATGGCGGCACAGACGGCGAAACCGAAAGTGACTCAGATGTAACTTCTTTCGGCGGAACTGATGGAGGCAGTGATGGGGGTTCAGAAGGCGATGACGAAGATGAGATCAGTCAATCCAATGACAATGGATACCAATACTGTGATAAGAACAACAAGAAAGTGATCATCTGTCACAAAGGAATCACAATTTGTATTAGTGTCAATGCCCTTTGGCACCATATGAATCACCATGAGGAAGATTACGAGGGAAGCTGTAATGACTAAATCTCAGATCACTCAACAATAAAGAAAAACTGTCCTCGGGCAGTTTTTTTTCTTTCTATACCTGTTTGGAGCTCTTATTTTGAAGCTCTTTTTAGGGTGTGCTCGTTGAACCGGTGTAGTACGGATCTTTCATCGCTTCTTTGAAGGCGCTCAGTGCCTCGGGAGAAGAGTCAACCCGCCAGTCCAACTCTTTGTTTATGTTGAACCAGGTGAAAATCTTAACCCTTGGATATTCGGTTTTGATCTTGGTAAAAGCATCCGTAATCCAGTCTGCCTTGTCAAAATCTTGGTATTCGAATTCTCCGGTTCCAAATTCGGCGATCATCATAGGTTGATTCCCCAGCTTCGCACAATCATCATACAGCTTGCGGAAGCAATTGTCGAAATCACGAAATGGTCTCTCACCTCCCCAGGGATCCTGTGGGTAAAAGTTATAGCCGTCCAGGCCGATCCAATCGACATATTCATCTCCCGGCCAATATTTCGATACATGGTTCCAGGCTTCCTCGGAACGGTCCGTTGAAGGTCCGTGGGGAACCCATAGCCACTTGACATTATTGGCTCCTTTCGCCCTGAACCTGTTTACCACATATTTCCAGACTGCAATGACCTGATCCGGCCCGCCATCGGCACCTCCGTTTTTGTTGCCGCTCCAGACATACCAATTGCCATTGAACTCATGCAGGAATCGCATCAGAACTTTTTTATCAAATGCTTTTGCATCTTCAGCGAAGCGATCGATGTAATCGTCATATTTACCCGCCAGCACATCGTTGAACCCCTCGTATCCGTCAGGACCCGTCTGTCTGGAATTATTCGGATCCTCTGATGGCCAAAACAATTCCCAGGTAAGGTGTGGAATGATGCCTCGCTCGGCGAGTTTATTACAAGCAAGAGTTGGAAACTCGTCATCCCAGGTCGGGAACCAAACAACTGAGCCGACTTTCTGCTCGGTTATGGACTCAAAGTCATCAATTTCGTGCAGATTTCCTCCGGGAATCTTTTCGTTTCCGTTTTCAGGGTACATTCCGACTACGCAACCCTCCCAGTCACCTTCTTTTGGGCTAAATTGATTTGATTTCACCATGGCGCTTGACAATCCGATTAGGATAACAGTTAAGAAGAGACCAAAATACAACAGTCTTTTGCTTTTATTTATAAAATTCTCTGGCATAATTCAAGGTTAGTTATTGCTTTGTTCAGATGCTTAAAACACGTTACA
>JAUIKV010000192.1 GCA_030430615.1 Bacteroidia bacterium | reverse complement strand
GACATATTTTTTCAACAGCCTGGTCATCTCCGGAGATTCCATCTGCCCGTTTTCAATCAGGTCGACGAGTCCTTCTCCGACCTGCTCCACGACTTTGACGCCGGAGGCAAAGCGTTGAGCCGTTTCAAACAAGAGCTCACTTTCAAGCGTTCCCTTGGTCGCGAGCATGCCAACCACTTTGGTTTTCGAATTCAAGGCGGCGGGCTTGATGGCCGGCTGTACCCGAATGATCGGAACTTCGTAGTGCTCCCTCAAGTATTTCACTGCATTGGTCGACGCAGTATTGCAAGCCACTACGATCAGTTTGCACTTGTTCTTTAGAAGAAATTCGGTGTTCTTGACGCTGATCTCGATGATCTGATCTTTTGATTTTCCACCATAGGGAGCATTTTTGCTGTCCGCAAGGTAGATGATGTTCTCGTGGGGCAACAGCACGTGAATTTCATTGTAGATTGTCAGCCCTCCCAAACCGGAATCAAATATGCCAATCGGATTTTGACTCATGAATCTCTAAAATGTTATATTTTTGGCTCCACCAAAGATAATTTTAGTTTTGCACTTGTGCCTAAAAACCACCTCGAAAATATCAACACTCCCTCTGATCTGAAAAGATTGCAAGTTGAAGACCTGGATGACCTGGCTTCTGAATTAAGATCGTTTATTATCGATGTGGTCTCCGCCAAAATGGGCCATCTCGGTGCCAGTCTTGGTGTTGTTGAGCTTACCATTGCACTTCATTATGTTTTTGAGACTCCTGATGACCTCCTTGTTTGGGATGTCGGCCATCAGGCCTACCCGCATAAGATTCTGACAGGAAGAAGAGAGGTTTTCCATACCAACAGGCAATTGAACGGCATATCCGGATTTCCAAGCCGGGATGAGAGTCCTTTTGACCCTTTTGGTACGGGTCACTCTTCAACATCCATATCCGCAGTTCTTGGAATGGCGATTGCCTCCAGGCGAAAAGGTCATATGAATAGACAGCACATTGCGGTGATCGGTGATGCCAGCATTGCCAGTGGAATGGCTTTTGAAGGACTCAACCACGCTGGCGTGGCAGATTCCAATATTTTGATTGTTCTCAATGACAACGAAATGGGGATTGACCCGAACGTAGGGGCCTTGAAGAATTATCTGACAGCCGTCAAAAAGGGGCAGGACGCGCACCAGAAAAATATTTTTGAAGCCCTCGACCTGACGTATTCAGGCCCGGTGGACGGCCATGACGTAAGCGCGTTGATTGAAGAACTTGAGCGCCTCAAGAAGATCCAGGGACCGAAAATACTTCACGTGATCACAAAAAAAGGCAAGGGTCTCAAGCAGGCTGAAAAAGATCAGATAACGTATCACTCGCCGGGCAGGTTTGACAAGGAGTCGGGTGATCTGCTTCCCTCGGATGAGACGAATCTTCCACCGAAATATCAGGATGTTTTTGGTTTGAGTCTTGTGGAACTGGCAGAGCAGAATGAGGCAATTGTCGGGGTTACTCCCGCCATGCCGACCGGTTCTTCGATGAAGTTCATGATCGAACGTTTTCCCGAAAGGGCCTTTGACGTAGGAATCGCCGAGCAGCATGCCGTAACGCTATGCGCTGGGTTGGCTACCCAGGGAATGGTTCCTTTCTGTGCGATTTATTCTACGTTTCTGCAACGGGCTTATGATCAGATCATTCACGATGTTGCCTTGCAACGACTCCCTGTAATCTTCTGCATCGACAGGGCAGGTCTGGTCGGAGAGGATGGGGCAACGCACCACGGCGTATTCGATCTGGTCTATCTCAGTTGTATTCCAAATGTGTCGATTCTGGCGCCTATGGACGAGATTGAGCTCAGAAATGCCATGTTTACGGCTCAATTAGGGTTGGACGGCCCACTGGCAATACGTTACCCGCGAGGCCGAGGAGAAATGGCCGATTGGAAAAAACCGTTTTCAAAGCTGCCCATGGGCAAATCCCGCAAATTGAGAAAAGGATCAAGGATTGCGGTATTGAGCCTGGGAACCATCGGAACAAAAATCAAACGCGTACTGGACGAGCTTGGAGGGACAGAGTTTACCCATGTAGACATGCGATATATGAAACCCTTGGATGAGGATTGCCTGAATGAGGTTTTCGAGAAGCACGAGCTCATTGTTACGGTTGAAGAAGGTGTGTTGAGGGGCGGATTCGGAAGCTCAGTTTTGGAATACGCTGATGAAAAGGGATTCCAAAGACCGATGAAGAGAATAGGTATAGGTGATGAGTTCATAAGCCATGGGAGTGCAGAAGAACTTGAGCACCTGGCGGGCCTTGATGAGAGCTCTTTAAAACAGGAACTGGAGTATTTATTGTCAAATCTTAAATCGAGTAACAGTAAAAAGTGACCTATTCAAAAAGCCTCCTTTTAATTGCCTTTTTTGCGCAGATTTTCATGGGTACAGCACAGGATTTGGATAGTCTTTCCACTGAGAAACCCATGGACTCATTGACCCTGGAAATAGACACTTCTGACGCTGACAAGATGTTTGACAGTCTCATTCTCGAACCCCGGGAATCAGGTCTGGACTCCATCTCGCCGGATACGCTCAAAGTGCCTGAACGGAAGAAGCCCCGCATGATTACCATTGAAAGGACCATGCTCGATTCTTTGCTCCGCCCATACTACGACATTTCCATTGACAGCATTGTAACCGACAGCATTACGCGAAACATCACATTCACACCCAAGTACAGGATGAAAGTGGATCCGGAAACGAAGGATACCATCTATGTTCCGCTTCCAAAATCAACCTACTTCATCAACGTTCTGAAGACCTATGGAATAGACACGATCGATATCCCGACGGCGATTGAATTGGTCAGCGTCAAGCCAAAGAAAGAAATTGTGGAGCCGGAGTGGTGGGAGTACAACAACAGCATTGGCTTTGATTTGAACCAGGTATCTTTTGTGAACTGGAATTCTGGAGGAGAGAATTCGGTGTCCGGGTTGTTGAAGATTTATTTTTCAAGAAACTACGAGAAACTCTACACGATTTGGAGAAATGAGATCTCTGCTCGATATGGGTTGAACCAAAGGGAGGATCAGGGATTGATTAAGACTGATGATGAGATTAAGCTGTCCTCTTCCTTCGGATACAGAAAAGACACGCTTTCGAACTGGTATTACACCGCTCGATTCAGTTTTAAAACCCAGTTTACGGATGGTTTCAACAACCCGGATGACGAAGAGCCGATTTCCCGTTTTTTCGCTCCGGCCTACATATTTTTGGGGGTAGGAGGAACTTATAATCTGAAAGAGGAGCTGTTATCCGTTTATTTGTCTCCATTCACCTTCAAATCGACCTACGTCCTGGACACCCGTCTCTCAGAGGAAGGGGCGTTTGGGGTGAATCCAGGAAGCAATGCCAGGCATGAACTCGGATTTCTGGTCAGAGCAAAATGGGATAAGGAGCTCCTGACCAATATGGCGATGACCAATGAGCTGGAGCTCTACTCCGACTATATCAACAACTTTGGAAACATCGATGTCGATTGGGTTCTCACCTTCAAATTCAAAATCAACGATTTGCTCGAAGCCAACTTCAGAACCCACCTGATATACGACGATGACATTAAAATAAAAGAGACCAATGAACAGGGAGAGGTTGAAACCCTTGGTGCTCGGGTACAGCTCAAACAACAACTGGGAATCGGGATTCTTTACAGCTTTTAGCTGAGATCGACGCCTTTGATTTTCTTGTGCAGGAGTATGGCGTAGCCATCCGAGAAATTGGCGACCATGTTGCAGACGCTTAGCAAACGCTCGTAGAGGCTTTCCGGTATAGCTTTGTATTTTTCCGGTCGCATCAGCAGGATAAGACGATCGTAATTTGAAGCCTTGTTTTCATAGGCATTGTTCACGGCGTTTATAAACACCTCCAGCAGATCTGCGATTACCTGATAACCCGCTACTTCCTTCTCAACGACCTCACTGCTTTGATAGATCTTTTCAACACTCAGCTTGATGATGTCTTTGATCTGAGCCTCATACCTGCACTTTTCGAGCAGGGACTGGTGAAAATCTCCGGTAAGAATTTTGTCTTCATTCGCGATGAAAATGCGCGCAGCTTCCTGGATCAGGTTACCAATGGCGAGGGCTCGCAGATAGCTTATCCTATCCTTGGTGTTGTTGAGGGTGTTGTATTTTTTGGTGTTGATGTTGTCCCTTACCAGGTTGATGAGATACTCCAGGGCATAATCCTCTGAGATCAAACCCAGGTTGATGCCGTCTTCAAAATCGATGATGGTGTAGCAGATGTCGTCGGCAGCTTCCACAAGGAAAGCCAGTGGGTGGCGACAAAAACCAATATCATTTCCCCGACCTGTTGACTTCATCCCCAGTTCTTGGGCCAGTTCCTCAAAAAATTCAAGGTCCGCCTGAAAAACCCCGTATTTTTTATCAGCGACGTTGTTGGTCGGTTTCTTCGGGAGCGATTCTTTGGGGTATTTGATAAAGGCGCCCAGGGTGGCATATGAGAGGCGCAACCCTCCGTTGATATTGTTCAGGCTTTCCGTGAGCAGTTTGAAGCCATTGGCATTGCCTTCGAAATCGATGAGGTCCTGCCACTGCTTGTCCGAAAGTTGAGATCTAAACATATGACCCGGGCCTGATTTGAAGAACTCCCCGATCGATTTCTCACCGCTGTGCCCGAAGGGAGGATTCCCTATGTCATGTGATAAGGCTGCAGCTGCTGCGATCGCCCCAAAGTCGTTGGGCCGGTATCCTTTTTCGACCAGCTCGGGATACTTCTCCAGGATGTGACCCCCGACCATGCGTCCAAGGGAGCGCGCCACAACCGACACTTCGAGACTGTGAGTGAGTCGGGTGTGCACGAAATCAGTTTTTGACAGAGGTACGACCTGGGTTTTGTCTTGAAGACTTCGAAAAGAATCTGAAAAAATGATGCGATCAAAGTCGACTTCAAATCCGAGCCTTGACTCATCCTGATCGATTCTCAAGCGGGTTTCAGTGTCTCCAAATCGTTTTAAGGAAAGCAATTTTTCCCAGTTCATAAATGCTTTTTTGAGAGCCGAAAGATACATTATTTTCAGGGTGGCTTCCAGGCTCCGACAAGAAAAAGTTTTACGAAAATTCCAATTGTATTCAAAGTGTAATTATATTTAGCCGGAATTTCTCCCAAACCTAACCTTTAGACTGACCAGGCATGGAAAATATTTACTTTTTAATGATTATTGCGCTTGTGGCACTTGCTGCTGCCGATTTGGTAGTGGGTGTGAGCAATGACGCTGTGAATTTTTTGAATTCTGCACTTGGATCCAAGGCGATTTCCTTCCGCACCATTATGATCGTGGCCAGCCTTGGAATTGCGTTTGGAGCCATTTTTTCAAGTGGTATGATGGAAGTGGCCCGTAAGGGAATATTCGTTCCCGGGGAGTTTTACTTCGATGA
>JAUIKV010000191.1 GCA_030430615.1 Bacteroidia bacterium | reverse complement strand
AAGACTCGGTTGAAAACGACTTGGCAACTTCGGCTATTGAAAAAGTGCTTCACAACAGCAGAAAGAAACTGGCCCCTTACCTGGCAAAACAGGCTGAAAAGCCAAAGCACAAGGTGAGGAGCAAGGTCAAACCAATCAAGCCAAAGAAATGATCGCCGTGCAGATGGGAAATAAAGATGTGACGAATCCTGGAAAACTTGACGCCAAATTTCCGGAGTTGCATTTGGGTCCCTTCGGCGCAATCTATCAGTAGATGCTCGCCATTGATCTCAAGATACTGCGCAGAGGGGTTAGCCAAACTTCTCGGAGTCGCCGAATGGCACCCAAGTATGGTCAGCTTCAAACTCATTTGATCACGATGCGCTTCGAAATCACCTTGCTTTCAGTCTTCAGTGAATAGATGTAAATGCCGGATTCGAGGTCTTCGCGAAAAAACGGTATCGTATTGTGGCCTTTTTTGGTCACGAGCTTTCTCGCATGGATCGTGTTTCCGAGCAGGTCCTTGACTAGGAAGTCCATTTCGTACTCGCCGTCGGCAACGAAACGTATCCTCGTTGTTACACTGAACGGATTCGGTGAAGCGACAATGTCATGGATCCCAACGACTGCTTTCTCCAGAATCTCAAGATCACGAGAATCCTGGTCATCCTGAGAGAAGACTGTGTTTGAAAGGGTTAATAAAAAAATAAGGCAGAGTAGTTTTTTTACCATATAGACTATTTAAAATCCTAAATCACGTTCGATATTTTCAATCTCAATTATGTCCTTTGCCTCCTGCAATGTCGGGACTACTACCATTTCTTCGGGGATATCATCCAAATTGACTCCCTCACTCACAATTACGAAAGATTTGTTCTGATCTTTTTGCCTCCCACACATCGGCGAAAATAATAAGATTTTTCTTTCATCGGTGTTAACTAACTGAGAAAAATCCAAAATCAGGTTGCTGTTCTTAAAATTAGAGAATTTTTCTTTAAGTTCTGAAAAAAAATCATCAATTGCGTCAGCCCCATTCTCACCTTCTACAAAATCAGGTGAAAGTATCACATATTCTGGAGTTTCTTTCTCTTTCATTTCCGTCCTCTTTAGTTTCTTGAGATTTGTTGGGCGAGCAGGTAAATCACTGCCATTCGGATTGCGACCCCATTCTCTACCTGATTCAGAATGATGGATTGCCTGGAATCAGCAACATCACTGGTCAATTCGACTCCTCTGTTTATGGGCCCTGGGTGCATAATCACGATTTCCTTGTCAATTGAATCCAGCAATTCTTTGTCAATCCCGTAAAGCTGGGTGTATTCTCGCACGGAGGGAAAGTATTTGATGTCCATCCTCTCGTGCTGTACGCGAAGAACGTTTGCGACATCACACCATTCGAGGGCTTTTCTGAGATTGTTCTCGTATCTAACCCCCAAACTCGTGATGTATTTTGGGATGAGGGTTGTTGGCCCACAGAGCTTGACCTCAGCCCCCTGAAGCAATAGCGCGTAAATATTCGACAGTGCAACCCGTGAATGCAGGATGTCACCTATGATCACTACTTTTTTACCCCTTACCTCGCCAAGTGTCTCCCTTATCGAAAAGGAGTCTAGCAAAGCCTGGGTCGGATGCTCGTGCGCTCCGTCACCGGCATTCACAATTTTCGCATCGACATGCCTGGAAAGAAAATCTCCCGCCCCCTCATTGGGATGGCGCATGACAATAATGTCAACCTTCATTGAGAGAATATTGTTCACCGTGTCGATCAGGGATTCCCCTTTCTTCACAGAAGACTGGCTTGCAGAGAAGTTGATGATATCAGCGGATAGCCGCTTTTCAGCCAGCTCGAAGGACAGACGGGTACGCGTGCTGTTTTCAAAAAAGAGATTGGCTATGGTAATATCCCTCAAAGACGGAACTTTTTTGATCGGTCGGTTGATGACCTCTTTAAAATGATCAGCCGTTTTAAAGATCAATTCAATGTCATCGAGTTTCAGGTTTTTGATACCGAGCAAGTGCGAGACACTTAAATTAGCCATTTCTGTTGCGCAATTAATTAATATGATCCATATATGAGGTTGAATCCCTTACGAGGAAGATTCAGAACTCACGATACAGACTTTGTCTTTTTTCATGTTTTCACTCCATTCCACAAGGACACGCTCGTCTTTGATCACATCGACTTGCCTGCCTTTGTAGTCGGGCTGGATCGGCAGGTGCCTGCTGAACCTGCGATCAATCAAAACAAGTAGCTCAATGTTTTTTGGTCTTCCGAAAGCCTGAATGGCTGTCAGTGCTGATCTGACGCTTCTGCCTGAATACAGTACGTCGTCTATGAAAACCACATTCTTGTGGTCCACTATAAAATTGATGTCCGTAGAACTGGCGGCAATGGGATCTTCTCTTCTCCTGAAATCATCCCTGTAGAACGTGATGTCCAGTTTGCCAAGTTTGATGTTTTCGATCTTGTAATCCTCCTTTAGAATCTTGACCAGTCGATCGGCGAAAAACACCCCGCGTGGCTGAATGCCGATCAAAATCGTCTCTTTGAAGTCCTGGTGATTTTCGATGAGTTGACAGGCCAAACGATGGAGAATGATGTACATCTCTTTTTCGTCAAGTAGTGTCTTTTTGGCCATGATAGCTTTCCTGTGGCTTGAAATCCACAAGCAAAGTTACAGTTTTTTTTGTGACCAAAACTGAAAATCTGAAGTGTTAATTAAATTGTTAAGAAAATCTAAAAGCCATTTTCTGAACCGGATGAAACAATGCTAATTTAGTGTCAAGCTAAATGAAGAAGTATGCAGCATTTTTCGAATAATGACGATAAGTTCCCGCTATCAAAGTTTGAATTGATGCTAAAAACCAACAGCGTATACTTCTTCGACTCCAACGAATTCGAGGAGATCATTCTGTTCTATGTGGACAGTGGCAAATTCTCTCTCGCCAAAAAAGCACTTCAGTTGGGGCTCGAACAGCATCCGGATTCAGTTGCCTTAAAACTGATCCAGGTCGAGCTGCTCATTTTGGATGAAAAATTGGAAAAGGCGGAAAAGATTCTGGATCATCTCAAGGAAATTGAGCCTTCGAACGAAGAAGTGTTCATTCAACAAGCGACAATATACTCAAAGAGGGGAGAGCACAGAAGGGCTGTAGATAGTCTTCAAACAGCCCTTTTGTTTGCTGATGAGGATGCTGAGATTTTGTCGATGATCGGAATGGAATACCTGTTTCTCGAAGAATTCGACACAGCTCGCTTGAATTTCGCAAAGAGCCTTGAGGTAGAATATGAGAACTATTCATCGCTTTACAATGTGATCTATTGTTTCGACATGTTGAAGAAGCACGATGAAGCAATAGTGTATCTCAATGAATACATCGAAAAGGATCCCTACAGTGAAATCGCCTGGCACCAACTGGGGCGTCAGTACTACATTGTTTTCGATTATGCCAAGGCCCTGCACGCCTTCGAGTATGCGATTCTGATCGATGAAAACTTTATAGGGGCTCATCTTGAAAAAGCCAAAACCCTGGAGGAATTGGGTCATTACGAGGAAGCGATAACGTTCTATCAAAAAACCATGGAGCTCGACACGGAGACCTCTTTTGCCTATCTCAGGATCGGCAAGTGCTACGAGAAGCTTGACCGCAGAAACGATGCCATTGATTTTTACAACAAAACGGTCAACGAAGACCCTCTTTTGGACAAAGGCTGGCTTGCATTGGCGGATATTTTCATAGAACACAACAACTTTCATAAGGCACTTTTCTACGTAAACAAGGCGCTCAGCATTGATGAGGAGAATCATTTGTACTGGCACAAATTCGCCGAGATCAACTTGAAGCTGAATTTGTTTGAGGAAGCCGTCAGAGCCTATTACAAGTGCATCGGTCTGAAGGACGATCGCCTTGAAGTTTTCGTCGCACTCTCGGATGTGCTGCACTTTCTTGGAGAGTATCACGAAGGAATTAGGGTGTTGCTCGATGCCCGGGAAAAATACAAAGACGAGTCGGAAATTTCCTATCGACTTGCCGGTCTTCACATGTTGGTTCAGAAGGAAAAGGAATCTGTGTATTTCATGGAAATTGGCCTGAAAGAAGATCTTGAAGATCTCGACATGGTGCTCAAACTCTTCCCGTCTCTTGATCAGAATGAACAAATCAATTCTCTGATACGAAAATTCAGGACGGATCAGTAGCTTTCAACAGGTCCCAATCGCACTTTTTAGTTATCTTTGGCATTCGAAATTTTTCAATTACTCGTTGCCATGGGAAGGAATTTAAAGGACTATGCCATTATATCTCTCAAAGGAGTGGCCATGGGAGCTGCAGATGTGGTGCCCGGGGTCTCAGGCGGAACCATTGCATTTATTTCAGGAATATACGAGGAATTGATCGGATCGATCAATCAGATCAATCTTAAGCTATTGACTACCTTGAAGGAACAAGGGATCACGGCTGCATGGAAACAGGTCAATGGTAACTTTTTGCTTTCCCTTCTTGTAGGGATCGGCGTGAGTGTCTTGAGCCTGGCCAAACTTATACGGCATTTGCTGGAAACGCAACCCGTTTTGATCTGGGCATTTTTCTTTGGCCTGGTCCTTGCGAGCATCATTTTTGTCGGTAAAAAAATAACACGCTGGTATCCTGGCACGATAATATTGCTGATTGCAGGAGGTGTGCTGGCATATTTCATCACCACTTTGACGCCCCAGGAGGCGGAGGTGACCTATCTGTATGTGTTTCTTTCCGGGGCACTGGCGATCTGCGCCATGATTCTTCCGGGGATTTCAGGGAGCTTTATTCTTTTGCTTCTAGGCATGTACAAGCCGGTTTTAGATGCCATTCACTTCCGGGATCTGGGAATAATTACCGTTCTGATGGGAGGAGCAGTGATTGGTCTCCTGTCATTTTCAAGACTGCTAAAATGGCTTTTCGATCATTATGAGAATCTGACGCTGGCGGTTCTGACGGGCTTCATTTTGGGTTCACTCAACAAGATCTGGCCCTGGAAAGAGGTGCTCGAATCGGAGATGATCAATGGAAAATTGAAAATATTAGAAGAACGAAGCGTATTACCCGCCTCTTACGAGGGAGATCCTCAGCTGGGAATGGCCATCTTTTTTGGGCTTCTCGGCTTTGGTTTTATCCTCCTGCTGGAGCGTCTGGCTGATCAAAAAACGAACTAAATGCCTGAACGGACCGAAACTCTTGCCCAGAAGCTCATCCTTTTTGTAAAGGGTGTGGCCATGGGTGCCGCAAACAAGGTGCCCGGGGTATCTGGAGGTTTGGTTGCTTTTGTTGCCGGGTTTTATGAAGAGCTGATCTATTCGTTGCAGAAAATCAACAGGAAAGCACTGATGCTGCTTTGGAAGGGTCGTTTCAAAAGCTTTTCCCAATACGTGAACGGACGGTTTTTGCTCCTGGTTTTCGCCGGAAGCACCTTCAGTTATTTCAGTGTATCA